>RFJS01000368.1 GCA_003694825.1 Verrucomicrobiota bacterium
GGCCGGGCCGCCTCGACCGCCCGTCGCTGCGCCTCGGCACGCTCGCGGTAGAGCTCGGCGACCACGCGATCCGGCGATGGCGGCGGGGCCATCTCGAGCACACCGGGATCCTCGACCACGCCCCCGATCTCACGGACGAGCACCTCCCGGTTGCCCGCATCATTCCCGGCTCCTTCCGCCACCGGGCCGCCCCAGCCGGACTCCTCCATGTAGCGTTGCAACACCCGGTTCGCGATAACCAGCGCCAGGTAGATCGCCACCGCCGTCAACAGCGCCGGCAACACAACCATGACCTGCAGACGCGTATTGTTGGCGAACACCGACGGTCGATCCGGTCGGCTCAACCGATTCTGTCTGCGGATTTCCGCAGGGTGACGTGGATGGAGCGATACAGCCAAGACTCGAAAATTTTCTCGAAGCGTAACGCACATTCGCTCCGGCACAAGGCCACACCACCGGTTTGCCCCGGCCGGAACGCGCGTTTACCACCGCCCGCCCCCCCTTCTCGCTTGTCGCCCCACAGCCCGGGCGGATACACCATGGTGAGCGGCTCAAACGACATGTCCAATCGACCCACCCTACCGAAACCGATCCCTCGCTGGCCGTTCTACCTGGGGGATGCTGCTTTCCTCATACTCGCCTTCGCCACGATCACCCTGGCTGGATCGCCGCCCTCTCTCGGCCATATCGCGGTGGCCACCCTCTGCACGATCATTGGCATTGCCCTGCTGCTCATTCCGTTCCTCCTCGAATACGATGCCCGCGCCCGTTTTGCCGAAGCCCAGGCGCGCGACCATGCCGAGGCGCAGCTGCGGCGGCTCGCCCAGATCGGCGATCAGCTCACCAACGTCCTCTCCCGGAGCCAATCCACTGAAGAGCAGATCGGCCAGGCCCTGGGCAATCTCGACGAAATCATCGAGAAGCTCGGCAACCTCACCGACGACCTCGGCCAGTTCATCTCCAGACTGTCCACCAGTGAGGACGATCCCGAGTCTGAATCTCCATTGAGCGCCGCCATTGCTCAAAACGAGAAACGCCTCGCGGCTCTCGAAAAGACGCTCGGCAACATCGCCTCCACCCTTTCCGCTTCCCGGGCCGACAACACGGTCACGCCGACCGCTCTCTCCGCGGCGCTGGCCCCGATTCGCGAACAGCTCGCCGGGCTCGACGCCCGCCTCGGGAAGCTGCCTGCCACCATGCGCGAACCAGGCCGTTCGCCACTAAAGGCCGAGACTGGCAAACCTTCCGCGCCCAAGGAAGACACCGCGAAGACGAAGGCATCGCCCAGGCGCAAGAAGGCACCGCAATCACCGCAGCAGACGCCCGCTGACGCGCCCCGGACAGAACCCACCGACGAACAGGACGCGAAAGCATCCACAGCCGCGGCGGCCACTCCCGCCGGTCAACCGACTCCCGTCAATTCCTCCGCGAAGCCCTCGCAACCTTCCGCCTCCCAGCCCACCGGCGGCACAAAGCCCGCCGACGTCCCTGCCGAGCCCCCCTCGACAAGCTCACCCTCTGACGCCAGGCCCCCGTCATCAACCGAATCACCGCCCCCCGCATCTCCTCCGGCGAAAAAGGCAGCAAAGCCATCCGGCAGCTCCAGGACCGCCCCGCGCAAGGTCCAGCCCGACAACGTCCTCGAACTCCCCCTCGACGGTCCGGACGAGGCGAACACCGGCCGCAAGGCCCGCCGGGAAAGCGGACCAGCCACTTCTCTTGTCGCCACCGCCTACATCGGCATCGGCAACAAGCTCTTCCTGCGCGGCGAGGGCCCGGGCCTGAGTTGGGAAAAGGGCGTTCCCATGCAGTTCCTCGCCATCGGCAAGTGGGGCTGGACCTCCACCGAGGCCGACGGACCGGTCGTCTGCCGCATCTATCGCAACGACGAAACGCCCATGCTCGACGAGGATATCATCATCCCCGCCGGGTCGAAGATCGAGGTCACCCCGAGATTCTGACCGCCCCGCCCGCTCCCATCGGCGCCCGCCCGTCATCCCATCGCCCGCAGCCGCGGCCCGCCCCGATCATGCCCGAGGAACCTCCACAGGCCCCGGATCCCGCTGATGCTCCGGTCGAGATCCCCATCAACGGCGAACTCGACCTCCACACGTTTCGTCCCGCTGAAATCAAGGAGCTCATACCGGATTACATCGAAGCCTGTCTCCGGAAACGGATACACCGCCTTCGCATCATTCACGGCAAGGGCACCGGCACCCTCCGCGAAACCGTTCACGCCATCCTCCGCCGTCAGCCGGCGGTCGAGAACTTTCACCTCGCCGATGAAACCGCGGGCGGCTGGGGGGCGACCATTGTCGAGCTGCGCCCGGACACACCGCCCCGGTCCCGTTGACCGCGATCGACCGCGCGAAGCCTCGCGTTCGCGTCGCGGCGTTGTTTACGTCGCGTCCGTTCCGGCGGCCTCGGCGCGCCCGTTCTCTTTCTGCTCCCGCTCGCGCGCCAGCTCCTCCAGCTCCGCCTTCACGACCTTCTCGTAGCAATCCGGACAGATCGAGTGGGAGAGATCCCGCCCGGTCTGCTCCGAGAGATACTTGTCGACCGCCTGCCACAGGGTCGAGTCATCGCGCACTTTCTTGCAGTAGGAGCAGATCGGGATCAGGCTCTCCAGTTGCCGCACCTGTCCCTGAAAACGAAGGATGCGATCGGCGACGCGAAGGCGCATCCACAGGTCGTCGGGATTGACCGGTTTCGTCAGAAAGTCATCCACCCCGGCCGCCGCCGCGGTGCGGATGTTCTCCTTGTTGCGCGACATCGAAGTGAGGAGGATGAAATACGTGTAGTCCTCGCGCTTCATCTCCCGGACGCGGCGACACAGATCCAGCCCATCGCCATCGGGCATCATCCAGTCGCTGACGACGACATTCACCTCGTTCGCCTCGATGTAGCGCCAGGCTCCCCGTCCATCCGCAAAGGTCTGCACCCGGTGCCCGTCGGCCCTGAGAAACTTCTCGATCATCCGGCGGGTGACCAGGTCGTCCTCCGCCACAACTACGTTCAACGCATCCATCTCCGATTCTTTTCAACAGTACATTCCCGGGGCGGCGTTTCCAGTTGCAAAGCCAAAACGCTCCCCCCGCTTGCCGTCCGCCACCGTCCTTTCTACATTCCGCGCCATGTCCATCAAACGCTGGCTCATCATCCCCCTCTCTCTCATGACCGCTGCCTTTCTCCATGCCGAGCCGCTCAAGGTCGGCGCCACCGCACCCGCCATCACCGCCAAAGACCAGGACGGCAAGCTCGTCGACCTCGGCGAACTCTACAAAAAGGGCCTGGTGCTCGTCTACTTCTACCCCAAAGCCGACACGCCGGGCTGCACGAAGCAGGCGTGCTCGCTGCGCGACGACTACGAATCCCTCACCCGCCGCGGCGTCACCGTCGTGGGTGTGAGCGCCGACACGGTCGAAGCCCAGAAAGCCTTCGCCGAGAAATACAACCTGCCCTTCACCCTTCTCGCCGATTCGGATCGTGCCGTGATCAACGCCTTCGGTGTGCCGACCATGATGGGGGTCGCCAGGCGCCAGGCCTTCCTCATCCACAACGGCAAAGTCATCTGGCGGGATCTCTCCGCCTCCACCGCAAAACAGGCGGCCGATGTCCACGCCGCGCTCGATCAGGCCGAACTCGGCGAGGTTGAACCGCGTCTCAAGGACAAGGCGGCGCATTGACCGCCC
>RFJS01000369.1 GCA_003694825.1 Verrucomicrobiota bacterium
CGCCGCACCTCGGATTGCGCCACATCGTCGAACCCGTTCGGTCGTTCCCGGCGTTGCCGTCCCTCCTCGATCACCGCCGCGACACTCGGATCCACCAGCCCCGGGAGCTGGGCCAACACCGAGGCGACCCGCGCCAGCGTGGCTGGTCCCCGCGCCGGTCGAAAACCTTCGGCATACATCACCACAAGGCAGAGCTTCGCCGCCCCCTGCCAGGCGAGTTCGAACCGCCGCGCCCGCGCTTCGGCGCTCCGCCCCGGCTCCCGCTCGGCACGTGCGATATCACTGATCGCCACCTGCCAGAGATGCGCGACCTCTTCGACCTGTCGCCGGTGGGGTTCCAGCCAGCCACGGTCAACCAGCGTCTGAAACGTTTCTGTCATGGGCGGCACCGGGAAACCAACCTCACCGCAGTCGCGAGGTCCAGACGACAATCACTCCGCGACCGACCGAAAGCCCCTTCGGCCGCACCGCCGCGCGCCCGGCATGCCCGGGGAAGCCCCGCCATCAGTTCCGGCGCAGCAGCGGGCGAGATCGGCCTGTCGTGCTGGTCGTATCGTGCACTTCGCCGCAATCGTCCTTCGAATTTCGACGGGCTCGCGCTTTACAGGATCGGCTGTTTGCCCCACCCTTGATAGATGTCCTCGAAGCCATCTCGCCGCGAATTCCTCAAGACCTCAATCGCCGGCGCCGCTGCCCTGGGCGCCATTCGCGCCAATGCCGCTCCCGCCGCCAGCCAGCAGGGCCACGTCGACCGCCGCATCCTCGGCCGCACCGGCGCCGAAGTTTCCATCCTCGGCCTCGGCCTCGGCAGCGCCTTTACCGGACCACACAAGGGGGACCCCGAAGGAACGGCCCGCATTCTCGAACGCGCCCTCGATCTCGGCATCAACTATTTCGATACAGCTCGCGCCTACGGTGACAGCGAGATCATGATCGCGCCCACGGTGGAAAAACACCGCAGCAAGATCTTCCTCGTGAGCAAGACCGCCGAACGCTCCTACGACGGCTACATGCGGGAGCTCGAGACGAGCCTGAAAAACCTCCGGACCGATCACATCGATCTCTACCACATCCACAACCTCAACCCGCGCAAAGACACCGACCTCGACGCCATCGAAAAAGGCGCCGTCCGCGCCGCCCGCAAGGCGAAGGAGGAAGGCATCATCCGCCATTTCGGCATCACCGGCCACAGCGGCCCCGACATTCACATCGAGGCGATCCGCCGCTGGGATCCCGATTGCCTGTTGACCATCTTCCCCTGCACCCGGCCCGACAATGGGCGCTACGAGGACGAACTCCTGCCCCTCGCCATCGAGCGCAACATGGGCGTGATCGCCATGAAGACCGTCCGACGCGCGCGGGACGCGGACCTTCGCGGCACCGAACTCATCCGCTACGCCATGAGCCTGCCGGGTATTGCCACGACCATCGTCGGCCTCGATACCATGGCTCATCTCGAGGAAAACGCCGCGATGGCGACGAACTTTGTGCCGCTTTCCCGCGAGGAGCGCCTCGCCATGCACCGGCTGGTCACGCCACGGCTTGCCGGCATCCCGGCGCCATGGGAGCGTCCGGGCTACGAGGACGGCATGTTCGCCTGAGCGGTCTCCACGCATCTCCCTTCGCCGCAACACGAACAGCCCGCGGCGGCCAACATCGCCCTGCGGCATCCGCTCACGCCGCGCTCTCGCGTCGGCGGGTGAGCAGAACCGCGGCGGAAAACACGCCGAAAACCGCCAGTCCCCACCCGCCGAGCTTCGACCACAGCACCCACAGGCTGCTCGCGCCCGCGCCGGCACACGAGCCCGCCAACAGGATGTTGCCGACGGCCCGTTTCCAACCGCTCGGACGATCCTTCCCCAGCACCCGCCGACTGTTCATCAGCGCGAAAAACGCCAGGTAGGCAATCGGCAGCAGAGTCATGCCGAAGGCCGCCGTCGGCATCGCCAGCCACAGCTTCGCATCGTTCCAGAACACCGGCCCGAGCACGCCGATCGAGACGAGCAGCGCGCCGGCCCATTGCGTCGCCCCCCGCGACGGCTGGCCCAACATCTCGCTGACACACAGGCCGGCGATGAGCATCAGGATCACGATCGTGCTCACCGCCATGCCGAGCACACCGAGCCCGAACACCGTGTGCGCCACCGTCCGTCCCGTCAGCGGCTCCAGCGCGCCGGCCAGGTGAAAGGCATCCCGCCGCACGAGCACCGCCGCCAGCCGGCGGTCTGCCTCGGGAAGCGCCTCGATCCGCTCCCGGCGCTCCTCCGCTCCCAACGCCGCAAACGCCTGCCCGCCCAGATCGTGGCGCAAGCGCTGCTCGAGCAATCCGTGAAAGGATCGCACCAACCCCGGATCCGGCGCGATGACCTCGCCCCGGGCATCGACCTCTCCCAGAAAGCCCGGCGCGGGCTCCGCGTGAAAGCGCGCCGCCGACGCCACGACCACACAGCCTGTCGCCAACACAAACGGCACGAACAACCCCAGGCCCAGGTCGGCCATGGCCAGGCCGCGAAACTCCCGGTCCCACCCCTTGCGCAAGAGCGAATAGGGCAACAGAAACGTCATGTTGATCCCGACCGCATTGGCCACCGCGCCGATAATCACCTCGCGCTGCTGCGAGACGACCACGTCCGTCCAGAACGCCTCCGCCCC
>RFJS01000370.1 GCA_003694825.1 Verrucomicrobiota bacterium
AGATGCGCCACTGTGTGTAGAGCAGCATCACCAGGCCTTCGAGCGTCGCTTCGTAGAGTTGCGAGGGATGGCGGGGCGCGATGAGGGCGGGATCGGTGCCGGGCGGGGCGCTGGTGGTGAAGATGATGGCCCAGGGTACGTCGCTGACCTTTCCCCACAGCTCCCCGTTCAGAAAATTGGCAATGCGCCCGAACATCAGGCCGGGCGGCGCGAGGGTGCAGACGATATCGCCGGTGGTGAAGGGCGAGACCCGATGTTTGCGCGAGGCCCAGAGCAGCCCGAGGGTGACGCCGATGAACCCGCCGTGGCTCGCCATCCCGCCGTCCCACACGCGGAGCAAGGCAAGTGGGTCGCGCAACAGTTCGCCCGGCGCGTAGAAGAGAAAATACCCGACCCGCCCGCCGACGAGGGTGCCGAGAATCAGCCAGAAGAGCAGGTCGCTCTGGGCCGCGGGATCGAAGGGGGATCGCCCGCGTTTCCAATAGAGCCGCAGCAGCACGGCGGCGACGACGAATCCCAGCACGTAGGCGAGCCCATAGTAGCGGATGCCGATGGTCTCGGTGAACTGGATCAGGAACGGGGTCGGGTGGTGGACGTAGTGCTCGGGTTGCATGCCTCGCGCCGATGCAAACGGTTTCCGGTGTCAGCGGGAAGCTTCGTCCTGCGCATCGATGTCGGCCACTTCGGGCGCGCGGGCCCGGGCCAGCTCGCGCATGTCCACGGCCACGTCATCTTTTTCGAAGATTTCGCGCCCGAGGATGTGCTCGATCACGTCCTCCATCGTCACCACACCGGCGACCGAGCCAAACTCGTCGACCACGACGAGCAGCTGGGTGTGGGTTTTCAGAAACATCTGCAGGGCCGCGGCGCCGGAGACGGTTTCAGGGATGAAATGCACCTCCTGCATCAGCGATTCGACGGTGCGGTTCATCTCGTCGTTGGCCATCGCCTTGAGCAAATCCCGGCGGCGCACCAGGCCGACGATGTTGTCAATGGTCTCCCGGTAGACGGGGATCCGGGCGAAGGGGATGTTCTTAAACTTCCTGAAGACGTCGCCGACGGTCATGTCGTGCTCGAGCGCGGTGACGACCGTGCGCGGTGTCATGATCTCGGCGACACGGACGTCGTCGAGGGAGAGGGCATTGGCGATCATCACCGATTCGCTGTCGGTGAGCTTGCCCTGTTTGGCGCTGCGCTCGGCCAGCAGGATGATCTCTTCCTCAGAGGATTGTTCCTTCGGCGGGTTTTTGATCACGAGGCGCACGGAGAGATTGCACAGGTAGGTGATCGGCTGGAAGACCCGGGTGAGAAAAAGCAGCGGCAGGGCGATGATGGGCTGCAGCGCGGTGCGGTAGACGACGCCGAGGTTTTTCGGAATCACCTCCGAGAAGATCAGGATGGCGAAGGTCAGACTGCCGGAGACGACGCCCAGCCAGGCTTCGCCGAAGAGCCGGGTGGCGATGCCGCCGACGAGGGTCGCGCCAAGGGTGTTGGAAATCGTGTTGAGCGTCAGGATCGTGGAGATCGTATCGGACAGGTTGTCCTTGAGGCGCTCGAGGGCGCGGCCGGCGCGCTTGTGAGTGCGCTTGAGCTGTTCGATCTCGGCGACGGTCGTGCTCAGCGCGAGCGCTTCGAGCATCGAACAGAAAAACGATACCCCGAGGGTGAAAGCGATGGCGGCGAAAAACGCAGTCATGGCCGTCCTCCCTGCCTACGTTGATATAAATGCGTGCGCGCTCGCGCCGCAGGAGGGTCGTCACCCGGATCGTCGTCGCTGGTCGGCAGATTCACGGGAGCACCGGTAGGTGAGATTGGCGTGATTGGCAAGTTTGCTGACCGGGCGACGGGCGAAAGGCGGAGCCGGCGGGGTTTGTCGCCTCACGCCGCGCCCCTCTTTGCTCGCGGTCATCGAAGTTCCTTGCCCGGGGACGCTCACCGGGGGTAGAGGGCTATCCGCAGCCTTTCAGGCGAGGCGGCTCGCCGCCCGGTAGTATCTGCGGGCTCGCGAGAGTTCGCGAGAACCGCCTCGTTTGCCGACCCATCCGCTCATGAGTTCTCTTTTGAAAACACCCTTGCATGCCTTCCACCTCGAGCACGGTGGTCGCATGGTCGATTTCGCGGGCTGGGAGATGCCCGTCCAGTATGGCAGCATCCTCGAGGAACACCGGGCGGTGCGTCGCGCGGCGGGCCTGTTCGATGTCTCGCACATGGGAGAGGTCGCGGTGAGCGGCCCCGGAGCCGGGCGTTTTCTCGATTCGCTGGTGACCAATGATCTCTCGAAGATGACACCGGGGCGTGTCGTCTACAGCCC
>RFJS01000371.1 GCA_003694825.1 Verrucomicrobiota bacterium
CGCTTGACCGTTTCCCGAAGGATCTCGGTGCGAAGGATGCCGGGCGCGGCCGTGGCGGGGAAGCCGGGCGCGCAGACCAGCTCGATCTCCACCCCGCGGTGCGCGAGCGCGCAGGCCTGTTCGCGGGCGTAGTCCGCGAGGCCTCCGTGCTCGTTGGATGCGAAGTAGAGGAGTTTCACTTAGAACGAGCGATTTCAGGAGTTTGGCATCGTATTGCTGACGGCGGTATTGCCAGTGAGTTCCGCAACCAGCATCAGGAAATCTTAGTTGGTCAAATCTTGATCGTAATTCAGGGTGAAAACCTCAGGTGCACGGGGTAATTCTCTGGATTGGACATGGTCGGGGCGGCAGAAAGGAATCTCGAATCCGTAATACCTCGCAAGCCGCCGGTTTCGGGTAATCGTGCCCGTGTCAAAAATCTGCCGAACCTGTTCAAATGAAGGTGAGAAGCTTTTTCCGACACCGTCTGATTGGCGCCTCCCTGGCATTTTTCGCTGTTGTTGTGCTTGCTTTCGTTGTCTGGAGCGGCGGACTGCGACCAGCGGTTGCCCAACTTGGGATTTCGACCGAGATTAAGTCGCTCGATGGCGTTGAACGGCATGCGTTTCTGCAACGTCATTTTGCGGAACCGACCAGGATTGCAATCGGTGGAAGAGTGGGACTCCTGGCCGACCGCATCGAGTATGCCGTCACCGAGGCGGGGGCAGCCGTTGGACCTGACGGTTGGCAGATCCTCGATGACGCGCCGGGGTGGCGATTCTCGGGTGAGGTGGAGTTGGGCGCGGGTCGGTCGGTTTTATTTGTGCGGAGTAGTGGCGCACGAGGCATACGAACGCTTGTTCCAACGGAGATTCTTGTAGGTGATCTGTATGTTGTGGCTGGGCAATCAAATGCGGCGGGGGCGGCTCGAACCTTCTTTTCATCCAGATCCGCCGCCGTACGCGTGGCCGAAATCAGAGACGGGCAGATCATACGCTGGCGAAGCTGTGCCGATCCCCAGGTGCGAAACGGTGGTGGAAGCGTTTGGCCGTTGGTTGGCGACGCGCTCGTGGAAAAAACAGGGATACCGATGGGATTCGTAAATTGTGCCGTGGGTGCAACCAGCATAGACGATTGGCAGCCCGGGGAAGCGGCGTTTGAGGTCCTGATATCGGTTTTGAGAAAACTTGGCCCCCAGGGGATTCGTGCTGTGCTCTGGCATCAGGGAGAAGCCGACCATGGGATGACGGCTGATGAGTACTCGGAAAAACTCGCAGCCGTAATCCTGGGCACGCGAGAGCGAGTCGGCTGGAACATGCCGTGGGTTGTCGCACAGACGTCGCTCGACAATCTGAAAACCTCCCCTGCGGTGCGTTCGGGGCAGGCGATGGTGTGGGCGAAAGGACTGGCTCTTCGCGGGCCTGATACAGATGTTCTGGACGAGGCATTCCGCGAGCCCGATCGTGTTCATTTCGACGCCAACGGGACTCGGGCTGCAGCTGGATTGTGGGTGGATAGATTGTTCGAAATCTTCTATTCCAACGGTGATACATCAGAAGGCTGATATCGAAGGCGAAGCCGCCGTCAGGATTCGGAATCGATTTCCTCGAGAACCGCGTTCATGCGTGCAGCAAAAGAGGATACGGAGGAAATGTTGTTGTTGATCGCATCGACCTTCGCGGTGTCGAGAGGCGTGGCCATGGCACGATCAATGGCGGCGAGGGCTGTTTCGGCATCGTATTTCTCGTAGACCGCGCAGCCATCCACCGATTCGAGCACTTCGGAGAGCCCGGTATTTCGATATACGACACACTTGCGGTGCAGCGACAGGGCCTCGAGACAGGCCAGCGGAAATGGGTCGTCGACCGACGCGAGGAAGAATAACGAACAACGATCGAGAAACGGGAACACATCCGGCCGCGGACCGAGCCAACTGACGTTCGGGGACATCCGCACATCCTGTGTGCTGGCGATCGGCCCGACCCAGCAGAAGCTCCAGTCGCGACCGCGCTCCTTCGCCAGGTCTGCGAGATCGGAAAATAACGTCGCGCCTTTTCGTTTCTCCACGGAGCCGACCATGAGGATGACGGTTTTTGCGTCGTCGAAGACAATGGGCGAGGGCGGCATGATATTTTCGTAGACGACGTGCGTATTTTGTGCCCGGAAATTTTCGCGAAGAAACTTCTCCTGTCGTTTCGAGACACAGCAGATCCGGCAGCGGGGAATTAACCACCGTAGCCACCTGAACCGGACAGGATGCGTTTCGCGGAATTCGTTGAACACGAATTCCGTCTCGTGCAGGTACAGTATCACATTGCGCCGAAACGTGCAGAAGAGAAGGGCTTCAAGATGGAAAAAGCAGTCGAGGCCGTTGAACAACACTCGCCGGCCCGCGAGAAAAGCCATGAACATCTGCCGGGCGGAGTACTTTGCGCGCCGGGCGATGCGGATGACATTCTCGCCGCGGGTTGCCATGAAACTGTGGTAGTGCTGGATCGAGCGCCAGGCACCACCGGGGGCGTTGAATCCATAGCCGATGATGATCAACCGGGCGTCGCGATAGCGTTGGATAACCGAACGCAGCCGGGGCAGCATTCCGCGGGATAGGACGTAGGTGGTTGATTTGTCGGTCGGTGTCTTCGAGCCGGCCATAGTTGTTGCTGGATACCAATTTTCCCGACCGGAAAGTTGTCAGATCGTCCAGTGTGGAGTAATCCAGGCGCGGCGCAATGCGCACAGGCGTGAGTCCCGTGTGTGCGATAGGAGTTGCATATGCGAGATGTGGCTCATGGTTTGCGCTTTTTCAGGAAACGACGAACAAACCGAGACGCGGCGACCCGCCACCGCCTGATGGGATGCAGTTGTGGAGGAGGCATCATCCGTCCGGTGCGGCCGGGACTCTGGTTGCGGCTGGCTTCTTCGATTGTCTCGTTGATGATTTGCAGGTAGCTGCCGACCATGGTCTGAGTGGAATAGGGGCCTTGGGCGATGTGCGCAGCAGCAGACCGAGACATGGCAGACACGGATGCGCGATCGTCGGTGGCAAGACGATGCAGTCTCTCCGCACAGGCGCGCGTATCTCCGATCGGAAATTGATATCCCGTTTTCCCATCGTGGACGAGTTCGGGGATACCTGAACGGATGGCACTGGTGACAGGCACGCAACCTCGGGCCATGGCCTCGAGAAGCACCAGGGGTAGTCCTTCGAATTCTGAGAGCATCAGGATTGCGTGCTGCCGCTCAAAAAGTGCAACGGTTTCGCTGTTGGACAGAGCACCCGTGAAACTGATCCGCCTTTCCTCGATGTGGCGCCGACAGGCGGCAATAGTCTCGTCAAGGTCCGGGCCGGATCCGACAACCGCCATGTGAATCGGCGTTTCAAGCGCGGCAAGGTGGTCGAGAACCGCAGGCAGGTCATCGATACGTTTCTGATATCGGGACACCCGCCCAGCGATGATGACGTGCAACGGACCAGAGGACGGGCGATCCGGGGGGGGATGAGTCGGAAGATCGACCCCGTAGGGGATGTAGACTGTTTTGTCGGCCCATTGGGGGTGTTTTTGGCGGACAAATTCTGAGAGGAAGGAGCTTACGCCGACGATGCGGTTCCAACTCGCTCCAACCCGCTGTGTCATTTCAAAGTAGTAGCCTTCGTCGCTGTGGAGGACGCCGATGGTGGCGACTCCGGGTGGCAACGCAGGGCATACGGTTGAGTTCTCGAAATCGTAGCCCGGGAAAAAGACGCAAGGCGCGCGGTCGCGGAGGTGTTCATGTAACGATTTCCAGATGACTGGAAAGGTGGCGTTGGCCGGCAGGGAAAGGTGTTCGAAAACGAGGTCGCCATCAACCGAATACTGGTGGTGTTCAGAGGCATCTGGACGTGTAAGCAGGATCTTAACCTCATGGCCCTGTTGCTGGAGCGCATGCGCGAGCTTGGCGGTCATCGTGTTGACGCCACTGAGGTGCCAGGCCGGCGTGGCGAATATGATGCGGTGGCCCATGGAGCAAGGAGAGATTCGTCCGACGCGGCGACGTGAATCAAGTTGGTGACGAAGCTGGCTGGCCGGGGTATTCGGGAACGAGATCCCAGGAAGCTTCGACCAGGAAGGGGGCGGTGCCGCGGTCGCGGGTGAGCTTGCCGGTGCCGTAGAAGTCCCCGCCCTCGACGTCCATGGCGCCGACGGCTTCGAGCGGGTAGTCC
>RFJS01000372.1 GCA_003694825.1 Verrucomicrobiota bacterium
CAACCGTGTTGAACAGCGACTTGACGATATTCGTGGCGAAGCGGCGCTTCTGCCAGTCGTTCATCTTTACGACCTGCTCCCAGTAGTCGGCGACCTCGGGAAGCCCGAAGTGACGGCACAGATACACGAGGTTGAGGATGTCCTTCTGGAAGCAGGAGCCGCCGAAACCGACCGAAGCCTTGAGGAACTTCGGGCCGATGCGGGAATCCCGCCCGATGGCGAAGGCCACCTCATCGATATCGGCCTCAGTGGCCTCGCAGAGCGCGGAGATCGAGTTGATGCTCGAGATGCGCTGCGCGAGGAAGGCGTTGGCGACGAGCTTGGAGAGCTCCGAGGACCAGAGGTTGGTGGTGATGATCTTCTCCCGCGGCACCCACCGGGCATAGACGTCGGCGAGCACCCGCGCCGCCGCCAGCCCCTCCGGCGTCGTTTCTCCGCCGATCAGCACCCGGTCCGGATCTTCGAGGTCCGAGATGGCGGTGCCTTCGGCGAGAAACTCCGGATTGGAGAGCACCTGAAACTCCGCATCGGTGCTGTTGGCACGCAAGACGGTCTTGAGTGATTCGGCCGTGCGCACCGGCAGGGTGGACTTTTCGACGACGATCTTTTTGCCGCGCGCAACTTTGGCGATCTGGCGGGCGCACAGTTCGATGTATCGCAGGTCGGCGGCGCTGCCGGCACCGATGCCGTAGGTCTTTGTCGGCGTATTGACACAGACGAAGATGATGTCGCCCTCGGCGATCGCATTGTCGACATCCGTCGAAAAGAACAGATTGCGCCCGCGCGCCTCGCGCACGACTTCATCGAGACCGGGTTCGAAAACCGGAAGGTTGTCCGAATTCCACGCCGCGATGCGCTCCGCGTTGATATCGACGACGGTGACCTCGATATCCGGGCACTTTTTGGCAATCATGGCCATGGTCGGCCCACCGACGTAGCCAGCTCCGATGCAGCAAATCTTCATGTGTTCGTGTTGGATCGTGATGCTCTTGTTTTCGTGAAACCCGCCAAAAGGCAGCAATCGGGCAATCGGTTTGGCGAAAACCCGAGGGGATTCCAACGGCATTTCTGGGATTCCGTTTAAGGGTAATCCCCCAACCGCCCCTCGGGGCCCTGCGCCGGCCACGGGGCAAATCCCCGACCCCGCCTACGCCCGCCGGGGAGCGGCCCGCCGCGCCGCCCGCGCGAACCGCGCGGCCGCCTCGCGCAACGCTGCATGGTCGAGCACGCCGAAACTCAGCCGCACATGCCGTGAATCCGCCGGCCCGGCGATGCACAGGCCGCCCGGCACATACATGACCTCCTCCTCGACACACGCCTTCCAGAGCGGGCCATTGAGTTCGGTGCTCACCCCTTCCGGCGCTCGCACCCAGAGGTAGAGTCCCCCCGCCGGCCGTTCCCACCGCCATCCCAGCGCGCGCAGCCCGGCCTCTTCGAGCGCCCGGTCGAGCGTGTCCATCTTGCTCGCGTATCCCGGACGGAGCCTCGCGAGGAAAGCGTCGAATCCGCCCGACCGGATGACATGTTCGAGGATGGCCTGGTTGAAGTGCGCTGATCCAAAGTCCTGGTGTCCCTTCAGCCAGAGCATCCGCTCAAAGATGGCGGGACTGCTCGCATGGAGGTAGCCGATCTTCAGGCCGCTGGCGAAGGGCTTGGTGAGCGTGCCGCAATACAGGCGGGGAAACGGCTCGAAGGCCTCCAACGCGAGGATGCTGCGCGCCGGCCACGGCGCCTCGAACCACAGTTCCCGGTAGGCGGCGTCCTCGATGACGGGCACGATGAGCCCCACCTCCTGAAGCACCTCGGCCAGCTGCTCCTTTTCCGCCTCCGAACGCGAGATCGCCGACGGGTTGGCGAA
>RFJS01000373.1 GCA_003694825.1 Verrucomicrobiota bacterium
CGATATCGACTTCTGCATGCGCCGCCGCGCGGAGGTCATCGAGTATGTCCGTGAAAAATACGGCAAGGACTGCGTCGCCAACATCATCACCTATGGCACCCTTGGCGCCAAGATGGTCGTGCGCGACGTTTCCCGCGTCCACGATCTGCCCTTCGCCGAGGCCGACCGCCTCGCCAAGATGATCCCCGACGAGCTCAACATCTCGCTCGACGACGCCATCGCCAAGTCCGCCGAACTCCGCGCCGAGATCGAAACCAACCCCACCGCCCGCAAGATCATCGAGGCCGGCCGCGTCCTCGAAGGGCTCGTGCGCAATACCGGCAAACACGCCGCCGGCATCATCATCACCGACCGTCCCCTCGACGAATTCGTCCCCCTCACGCTGCAGGAAGGCGATGTCACCGTGCAGTTCGACATGGGCGCGGTGACCAAGCTCGGCCTGCTCAAGATGGACTTCCTCGGGCTGAAGACGCTCACCGTCATCTCCGACGCCGTCGAGAACGTCCGCCGCACCGCCGATCCCGACTTCGACATCGAGAAAATCCCGCTCGATGACCCCAGGACCTACGAACTGCTCAACGCCGGCCGCACCATCGGCGTCTTCCAGCTCGAATCCGCCGGCATGCAAAACGCCTGCAAGCAGGTCGGCGTATCCAACATTGATGACATCAACGCCATCTGCGCGCTCTACCGACCGGGGCCGATGCAGTTCATCCCCGACTACGCCCGCGGCAAGCGCGACCCCTCCTCGGTCAAATACCCCCACCCGCTCCTCGAGGACATCCTCAAGGAGACCTACGGCATCATCGTCTACCAGGAGCAGGTCATGGAGTGCGCCAAAATCATCGCCGGCTACACGCTCGGCGGCGCGGACATGCTCCGCCGCGCCATGGGCAAGAAGGACGCCGAGGCGATGGCCCGCGAGCGCATCAAATTCGTCAAGGGCGCAAAGGAGTGCCACAACATCCCCGAGAGCAAGGCCAACGAGATCTTCGACCTTCTCAACAAGTTCGCCAGCTACGGCTTCAACAAGTCGCACTCCACCGCCTACGCCATCGTCAGCTACCAGACCGCGTACCTGAAGGCAAACTACCCGGTGCAGTTCATGGCCGCCGTGCTCTCCGCCGAGCTCGGCAACGCCGACAAGGTTTCGCACTTCATCGAGGAAGCCCAGGCCATGGGCATCACTGTCCTCGGCCCCGACATCAACGAATCCCGCGAAAACTTCACGCCCATCGTCCCCGACCCGGCCACCGGCCGCCTCCCCGACCTCCCTCCCGGCATCGAGGAGCGCGAAGACGCCATCGGCCGCATCCGCTTCGGCATGGCCGGCATCAAGGGCGTCGGCGCGGCCGCCGCGGAAAAGATCATCGCGGAGCGCGATGCCAACGGCCCCTTCAAGGATTTCCGCGACTGCGCCCGGCGCGTCGACTCCAAGGCCGTCAACCGCCGGGTGATCGAGTGCCTCGTGAAGTCCGGCGCCTTCGACTACACGGGCGAGCCGCGCGGCTCGATCTTCCACCGCCTCGACGCCCTGCTCGCCGAAGCCTCGGCGCACCAGCGCGACCTCTCCGTCGGTCAGAACAATTTCTTCGACATGCTCGAAGTCGAAGAGCCGCAGCCGACGGCCGAATCGCAGGCCGACCCGTCCAAGGCCTTTTCTCAGGCCGAGATGCTTCAGTTCGAGAAGGAGCTGCTCGGCTTCTACGTCTCCGGACATCCGCTCGATGAATGGGCAGGCCTGGCCGAAGCCGTGAGCACGGTCACCGTCGAGGAGCTGCCCACCCTGCCCGACCGCACCGACTTCCGCATCTGCGGCGTCGTCTCCGGCGTCACGAAACGCCTCTCAAAACGCGACAACTCCCCCTGGGCTTTCTTCAACCTCGCCACCCGCAGCGGCACGGTGCAGATGAACTGCTACTCCGACGCGTATGCGGCATACGGTGACGCCCTGGTCAACGAAAGGCCGGCCATGATCATCGGCACGGTGCTCAACCGCGACGGGGACGTCCGCTACTCGGTCCGCGAGGTCCATCCTCTCGACCGTTCCCTGCCGTCCCTCATCAACAAGGTCACCTGGGTGCTCCGCAAGGACGCCTCCGCCGTGAAGTTCCTCCACGACCTGCGCGACACCCTGGACCGGCACGTTGGCTCGACCCTCGTCGAAGTCGCCGTGCTCAATGGCGGCGACGTCGCTGCCGTCGCCGAGATCCCCTCGGCCCTGCGCTGGCAGATCACCCCGGAATCCTACCGGCGCCTGCGCCGCAACCGGGCCGTCATCGGATGTGCCGTCGACAGCAAGCCGATCCCGCCGCCCGAACCGCGCCGCTGGGGCCGCCGCAACGGTTCATGAACACGCCATCGCAGTCCGAGACCGCTCCGGCCGCCGATGCCGCCGGCCGCCTCGCCCGGCAGATGCGCTTCATTGTCGAGGCGGACAGGCTCAAGGAAGTGTTCCGGCAGTCGCTCAACTCGCGGAGCCGACGGGCGGAAAACGACGCCGAACACTCCTGGGCGATCTGCCTGATCGCGATGACCCTGGCCGAACACGCCAACGAGCCGATCGATCTGCTGCGCGTGCTCAAGATGCTCCTCATCCACGATCTCGTGGAAATCGACGCTGGAGACACCTTTGCCTACGACACCGCCGCCATGGCCGACCAGCACGAACGCGAGGCTCGCGCCGCCGATCGCATCTTCGGACTGCTCCCGGCGGACCAGGCCGCCGAGTTTCGCGCGCTCTGGGATGAATTCGAAGCCGGTCAGTCCGCCGATGCACGCTTCGCCAACGCCATCGACCGTTTTCACCCGATGCTCCTGAACTGCCTGACGGAAGGCAGCACGTGGAAAAAACACGGCGTCACCCGCGAGAAGATCACGGCCCGCAACCGCCGCATCGCCGATGGCTGTGATCCACTCTGGGAATACGCCTGCGCCATGCTCGATCGCGCCGTCGCCGCCGGGCACGTGCCCGCGTCCTGACCCCGGGCCGCTGCGCCGGCGCGCGGCCCGGCCACCGTCACGGAATCGCGCGGTTTTTGAGAAAGAGAAGCGCCGGCCCCGACTCGACCATGCGCTCGAGCAGCTCGGGATTGCTGATGGAAAGCCCCGCCGGCACATAACCGGCACCGAGGACGATGTCGTCGTCGCCGTCACCATCGAGGTCGCCGGCGTCGATGGTGAGCCAGCGCCCCTCGAAGGTCGCCGGATGGGTGCGCGCGGCGAATGTGAAGGGAGCGGTCTGCTCGAGATAGACGAATCCTTCCGGATGCTCGGCGTCGAAGTCGGGATGGAAGGCGTTGGCCGCCAGATCGAAATCGCCATCGAGGTCGAAGTCCCGCACCTCGACACCATAAGCGCCATACATCGGATAAAACCAGCGCTCTTCGAATCGGAGCCCGCCCTGGTTGAGGTAGATGCGAATGCCGTGATCGCGCTTGAGGGTGTTGTAGGGATCCGAATCGCCGTTGTCGCCGTTGACGGTGACGATATCGACCCGTCCGTCGCGATCGAAGTCGACCAGCTCAAACCCCACGTAGCCGAAGGCTGGATGCTTTTCGATGATCACCCGCCGCTCGAACTGAAGCCCGCCGCGGTTGAGAAAAATGCTGAAATTCTCCCGCGCATCGCTGATGAGCGCCGCGACGTCGAGCCGACCGTCTCCATCGAAATCGTGCAGCGCCACTTTCACCGCCCCCGGGCCATGATGCAGGGTGGCGACCGGCTCTGTCTCGAACCGCACACCGTCGCCGCTCCTGCGATACACGCTGACGTCCCCGGTCTCGATGCCGAAGTTGGCCACGACCATTTCCGGAACGCCGTCGCCGTCGAGATCGCCCATGGCCATATCCGCGGGTCGATACAGATCGGTGAGCGCCACGCCCTGGGTCACGTAGATGTCGCCCATACGC
>RFJS01000374.1 GCA_003694825.1 Verrucomicrobiota bacterium
GCGCGCCGGCCGCAGAAAACATCGTCCCCAGCACCATTGCCGCCGTCGCCACCGCGTCCCACTCCGGCCGGGCCGCGACGTAGGCGAGCACGGCGGTGATCACCGAAAGCAGGCTGAGCCGGGGCTTGGTCAGCGCGACAAGGGATTTCCACCGCGATGTTCGCGCCACGGCACCCTCGAGGCGGTCGGAGTGGTGGTGCGGCCGCGGAGAGAGCTGCGGGTCGGCTGGCGAAACGGTGGACATGCTGGGCGATCGGGCGGGCGGGCGCCCGCTGAAGGCGCCAAACGGCCGAACGTAGGACGCGTTTCCCCCGGCTCAATGCCAATTTTTGGCAATCCGGCCCCCCTCTTACCGTAGCGGCGAGTCGAGCAGCGTTCCCGGTATTCTGTAGGCCTGCAATTCGGCTCCGGGAAGCGGAAGTTCCATGCGTTCGATGGCCGCCGCATAGAGAAGTCGGCGTTGTTCGGGTGAAAGCCCGGGCTCGAGCACGGCAGTTTCGTAGTAGAATGCGCTCTCGGCCGCGCGGCGTTTGGCCACGAACTCGGTCAGAAAGGAATCCGCCGAGGAGCCAAACCCTTCCTCCAATGGCTCGCCGGTAGCGCGCTCGATTCCAGCAGCAATGACGTCGAGGTCGCGGCTGAGTTCTCGCAGTTCGCCGGCCACCTCCCTCTTGTAATCGGCCCCGAGCTGCTCCGCGGCCTGCGCTATTCGCTCCTGCCATGCAGCCCTCGCCTCGGCCCCGGCCTCCGGCCTGGGTGGCGGGTTGTTGCGCCGGAGTATCCGCAGTTTTCTGATGTAGCCGTTCTGCAGACGCTGCTTTTCGCGCGTGAATTTGCTGATGAGAAACTCCAGCTCGGCCGGGAGCGGCTTCGGCATGGGGGTGCGTACGAATTCGGGCAACCGCGCCAGGTCGTGGCGGATGTCCTCGGCCAGCGCCGCGAGCGCCTCGAAATCCTCGGCCTGCTCCGCCGCCAGCGCTTCGCATGCCTTTTTCCTGCTGGAATCCAGCACGTAGTTTTCCAACTCGTAGATGAGGTCGCGGATCTGCGCCTTGATCTGGTTTTTCTCCGCGGTGTAGACGGCGAACTTGTCCTGCAGATCCGGCGGTGCCGTATCGGGAAGCCTTATACGGGCGGTGTGCGGGGAAAAGAACCGAAAACCAAACGCCGCCAGCGGCTCGGAGTCGCCGCGGAAGATCGTGTCCTCGAGTTCCATGACCATCTCGCGCAGGAGAAGCCGCTGCTCGGGCGAGAGCCCCTCGAGGTAGAACACGGCGGCACGCAGCACCTGGTATTCGAAAAGGGCGATCTCCTCGCGGGGTTTCTTCAGCTTGCCTTTGCCGAGCCGCCACTCGCGCCGCGCGTTCCAATCGCCGTCGGAGCCGATGACGCTGATGTTGTAGAGTGCCGTGCGCAACTCGTCCGCTTCCTTTTCGCTTTCGATCAGGCGACGCGCCTGCTGGCGGGCGAGCAGATGCAGTTGGCCCGCGCGCTCATCCGGCTCCCCGCCCTGCAATCCATAGAGGGCGTCCTGAAGCTCGGCGAGGTTCCTGCGCCAATCGCGCCGCCAGTTGTTGATCCGCAGCCGAAGTTCCTCGTCGAGATCGCGCCGGATGAGCCGCGTGCTGAGGGGTGCGTAGAAGGGGGCGGAGACAAAAAACTTCAACGGCTCCGGCGCGTCGCTCACCGGGCCGCGGTTGCCGCGAGTGACCACCTCCACGCCCATCGGCGGCGGGTTGGGCGGAAAGTAGATGCGCAGGAGCGGTGGATCCTCGCTGATGCCGTTGCGGAAACCACCGTCGGGCGCGCGCGGCGGTTGCCGACGACGTTCCTTGCGCGGCGCCATGGGCGGAATCGCATCCGGCTCGAACCGGTCCGATGCGGAATCGGCCGTGCCCGCGGCCGGCGCAGAGACCGCTTCAGCCCCCGGCGATTCAGCCGCGCTCGCCCTCAACAGCCCGGCCCCAAAAGCCATCGCCACCGTCCATGCCACCACAATCGAGAGACCGAACGTCTTCCGCAACCAGGCTGACCCATCACGAACCATTCACCTGCTACGAAAACGCGTATTCGCCCGATGACAACCTTCGCGGGCGCTGCCTCGTGCCAACGCCGAACGCGGCTCGGCAGGAGCCTCGCCCTCGAGGGGCATAACTCGTCCTTCAGGCCCTTCCGACCACGGACGACCGGGGCCGGTCGCCCCTACCTTGTGCAATCTCGGTAGGGACGTGCGACTTCGCACGTCCGCCGCCCAATGCCAACACTGAAACCGGCTCGGCGGGAGCCCGACCTCCGGGCGGGCTGGGCACATCGGTTTGCCAGCACGAAGGCCGCACGCGGCTCGGCGGGAGCCTCGCCCTCCATGGGCACAACTGGAACGCCCGCCTCCTTACGTCGGCAGCTACGTCTGGGCGCGTGACATCGCGCCAGGGGGCCTCGCCTACGCCGCCTGTCGCTTCAGCTGCAGCGCTACTTCCTGGCAGAGGCCGATGAACGTCTCCTCACCCAGCGCGAGACGCCGGCCTTTCAGGTAGGCCGCGCCCCATTCGCGCTTGAGCTTGCGCCCGCCCAGCGGCCGGCAAACCAGCGAGCCCGCCTCCAGTTCGTTGCGGGCCACCCACGGCGCAATGATGCCCACGCCGACGCCTGTCTTGGCCAGCTCTTTGATCGCCTCCATGCTGCCCAGCTCGATGTAGTCGGACGGTGACACGCCTTCGGCGCGAAAGTAGTCCATGAGCAGCCGGAAGGTGAAGCTGGCCTTGTTGTAGAGGATGAGCGTCTCGGTGGAGATCTGCTCGGGCCGAATCTGCTCGCACCGACTCCATGGGTGCTGCGGCGAGAAGACGTAGTTGAGGTCGTCCTCGAAGAGCGGCGCGAAATCGAGGTCCCGATCGGTCTCCGTCCTCAGCATCAGCGCCACATCCACCTGCCCCGCCCGCAACAA
>RFJS01000375.1 GCA_003694825.1 Verrucomicrobiota bacterium
AAAAAACGCTCCCACGTCGCGGCGCGTCCCCACGCGGAGGCTCTTGTCGCTCGGCGCCTGCCGCCATCCCCGTGCGCCACCGCCAGGCTGGAGGGGCGGCGCGCCGCGCGCCCCGTGCCACCATCGGGCGCCCCAATCGGAACGGGCCCCCAGCTACACCGAGCGCATCCGCCGCGCCCGCCACTCGCCGATATCCTCATCGCGATGGATCGCGCGGACCATCATCAGTTCACCGATGTTCTCCGGCGTGATGAGTCCGACGAAACGATTTGTATAATCGACCACGGGAATCGCCGGGCACTGGCAGCTGTTCATCAATCGAAACGCCTGTTCGAAGGGCGCGTGGGCTTCCACCACGGGCAAGTCCGTGTGCATGACCTCGGCCACGGGCACATCGGGCCCGTGTTCTTTCAAGGCCGCAACCATGGCATTGCGCGTGAGCACACCGAGAATCCTTCCGTCGATATCGAGCACCGGAAACTCGTGCTGGGAAGTGCGCAACAGCGCCTCGACCGCATCCGCCACGGTATGCTCCGGCCGCAGCGTGACCAGCTCGGTCATCATCGCGTCCATGACCCGCAGATTCGTCGAGAGATCTTTCATCTGCGCCATGGTGTTCTCCTGCGACGCGCCGAGGAACACGAACAACGCGATAAACAGCAGCATCGGGTTGCCCATCAGCCCGAGGAAGCCGAAGACAAACGCCAGCCCCTGCCCGATGCGCGCGGCGATCAGTGTCGCCCGCCCGTAGCTGGTGAACATCGCGAGGATCGCCCGCAACACACGGCCGCCATCCATGGGAAAGGCCGGGATGAGATTGAACAGCACCAGCGCCACGTTCACCGCCGCCAGCTTTTGCCCGAAAGTGAACTGGGGTTCCTCCAGCCCCTCGAGATAGTCGGGGTTGAAACCGGTGTTGAGCGTGAGCAGCAGGATCGCCGCGATCACCACGTTCACCGCCGGCCCGGCCAGCGCGACAATCAGCTCCTGCGCGGGCTTGTCCGGCATCCGTTCGAGCCGCGCCAGACCGCCGATCGGCAACAGGGTGATGTCCGGCGTGCGGATCCCGAAGACGCGCGCCGCCAGCGCGTGCCCGAGCTCGTGCAGCAGGACGCACCCGAAGATGGCGAGGATGAAGACGATGCCATCAACCGCCGCCTCCGGCCCGCCGAGCGCGTAGTAACTCCAGCCGATCCACGCGAGCAGAAGAAAGAAAGTGACGTGTATGCGGATCTCGATCCCCGCGACCCGAAGCAGCTTGAATGACCAGCTCATGACTGGACGTCACTGTGCGCGCAAACGCGGCGGAATGCACGCCCCTAATCCAGCGGCGTGCACACCGCCGTGACGACGCGGTCCGGCTACCGATATCCGCCGCCGCTGCGCCGGCCGTATCCACCACCGCGGCCGCCGCGTTCACCCGAGAGGATGCGGTGGATTCGCTCCGGGGAAACGCCGGCGCGGTTCGCCACGTCGCGCACCGGCGTCTCCGCATCGGGAACCGGAATGCCCGCGGCCTCGAGCCGTCGCAGAGCCTCCGCGACATCCACGCCCGAGGCCCTCGCCAATTCGGCGACGGACATCAGCTCGGCATGCGGCACGGGCGCGCGCCGTGCCGGCTCCTCCCACCCGTGCCGCAACGCCGCCCCCCAGGCCACCAGGCTGGAGAAAGGCGGGATCTGGTAGTGCGTCCCGGCCCACACGCCGACGGCCAGCAACAGAGCCACCACCCACTCGGCCCGCACCCCGAAACGGCGCGTCACCCGGCTGCGCAGATAGCTCACCAACGGACGCCAGTTCAGGCAGAGATGCACCACCGCCGCCACGACAAAAGCGGCCGCGAAGACGATATGCACCGCCTGCCACTGCGCCTTGGTGTATCCCCAGATCCGCCAGTCCGTCCAGTTGGCGATCCGCCCCGGCGGCGCGAGAAAGAGAACCGCCCCGCTCACCGTCAGCACCGCGAACGCGGCGAGGATGAACACCGAAACCACCACCCTGCCCTGCAGCAAGGGGCGCCAATGTTTCGAACCTTTTTCCTCCGTATTCATTTCTCTGATTTCCTCCTGAAAAATCTCCCTGGCCGCGCCCCTCGGGCACCTTTGCCCGCCCCGGCGCGACACCTCAGTTTTTCTCCAAAGTGACGCGCCCACGTGCCCCGACGTCACGACCACCACTCAATCAGTGCGCTTTCTGATCGCGCCCATTGCGATTCCTGCTCCGCCGACCGCCCGCGCGACACGTCGCGACCGGTGCCTTTCACCGCCGGCCGGGCGGGCATCGCTTCCCGACCTTGTTGGATCGGCATAGCAAGCAGGAGCGCCCGGTGCGGCACCGGCGAGTCACGGCCCATTCGGGAAAACCGCTCTCGCCGGCGCGCAGCACTTTCTGCAAGCGGCCCGGCAGGCGAGCCGCCGAACGACTCAATACCGCCAGCTCGCGCGCATGTAGAGGAACCGGCCCGGCTCGTTCACAACCACACCCGCCGCAAACGGATCGCGCAGGTAGGCATTGTGGAGCCGATAGGTCTCATCGAAGAGGTTCTCGCAGCCGACCGTCACCAGCCAGGCCGCGCCGATCTGCCGCGACACGAGCACGTCCACCGTCATCCACCCATCGACCGGGACTTCCGCGAGATCGGGATCGACCCGATCCTGGTCGAAGGCTCCGGCAACGGCCGCACGCAGGCGCCATTCCCCGGGGGTCCACTCGAGGGCGGCCCGCAGTTTCGTCTCCGGCACTTCGCCGAGCACATCGCTGGTATTGCCGGGAAGGCTGCGATCCCGCGTTCCGCGCTGGAAGGCCGCGCCGAATTCGGCCCGCCATGCCTCCGCCGGCATCCAGGTGGCGGTGAGCTCGGCACCAAAGAGCCGCGCGTCGATGTTGCGGTAGCTGCGCGTGTTGGCCGGGTTCGCCGGCGAGCCCGGTGCCGGTTCCAGGCGGGCCAGGTAGACGTAGTCATTCAGCCAGGAATGGAAGAGACTGCCCTTCACCGTCCAGGTGCCCGCCGCTCCGGCAATACCGGCCTGCACTTCCGTTGCCCGCACCGGATCGAGGTCCGGGTTGCCGACCCAGTCGCCTCTCATCATGGGACGGTTCAGGTTGAAGTAGCGTTCCTGAGGATCCGGAAGCCGCTGGCCATGGCCCAGGCCCGCGTAGGCCCGCCAACCATCCGCAATCGCGCGCTGCGCGAGAACGTAGGCCGAGGTGAGCCCGTCGCGACGGCGGTTCGTCGTGGTCCCGTGCGCCGCCTGCGTGAACGCGAGATCGCCCCGAGCCTTCGCGGTCGCCAGATCGAGACGCACTCCGGTCTCCACCGAAGTGCCTTCGCGCTCCCACGTATTCGCAACGAAAGCACCCGTCCGCCTGACGAGGACATCCGGAAGCATGTCGTTCGCCTGCACCATCACGAGATTGTCGGCGTCCCAGCGACGCTCGCTGTGGTCGAGGCCCGCCCGCAGCGTTCCGCCGCTCCATGTCCCTTCGCCGATGGCGCGCAGCTCGGCGGTCCGGCTCCAGGCCAGAGTGCGCATCATGAATCCCCGTCCACTGAACATCGGATTGGTCGCCGTCAGCCGGAAGCTGTCCCGCATGTCGTGATAGACCCCGCTGAAGTGTCCCTCGACCGTGATGCGCGAGAACAACCCGCCGTCGATCGCCCGGGACCAGGCGGCCGAGGCCCGCCAGGATTCATCGCGCAGCGTATCCATTTTCAGGCCGGGATAGAGGACGTCGCTGCTGCGGTTGAATCCACCGGCAAGGGTAACCTCACCGGCCTCGCCCGCTTCATAGGTGGCGCGCCCCTGCAACTGGAAGATGCGAAAGGCCGTCGTCTCACGATATTCAGGACGGAAGTTCGTGCCCGCCAGCTCGGTGAACCGCGTCCCGTCACCGTCGCGGTAGACGCCGCCCTGCTGCAGGCTGATCCCGCCATTCGCGCGCAGCGCTCCGAGCCGGCCGCCGCCGTGCGCCATTCCCGAATAATAGCCCCAGGAACCGGCATAGGCCGCCGCCCCTGCCGCCGTCGCGTCACCGATCGAGCGGGTTTCAATGCGAACCGAGCCGCCGACCGTGCCGCCGTGCTCGACGTTGAACGGGCCCGACCGCACGACGATGCGCTCGATCTGCTGCGCGCTGACGTGAAACGCGGGCGGGTCCATCCGGTTCGGGCAGGCCCCGTGCATGGCACAGCCGTCCACCGCGACCTGCACATTGTCGCGGCCGAGGCCCCGCAACACGAAATCGCCCGCTACTGGTCCTTTGCGGACAAATCCGACCGAAGGCGTCTGGCCCGCCAGCACCTCGGCGATGTCCACCGGCTTGGAGAGCGTGATCTGCGCCTGGGTGACCGCGGAGCTGCCGCGCAGCAGCGTCTCGCCCGTCACCGGAAATTCGTCGAGGACGACGGTTTCGGCGCCCTGCATGGAAAGAGAGAAGATCCCCGCGGCCACCAGACCGCGGATACAGTATTGCGAAAGAGAATTCTGGAAAGACATGGAAATTCAAGAGGTTGGATCCGGGCGCACCTGCTCCCTGCAGGCACGGGCCCGAGATAGTTTAAAAACACGGATACACGCACCGGCCTCGGCCCCGAGACAGGGGTCAACGGCACAGGCAGGAATGGACGGTCAGGTCAGACGTGCGTGCGCCGCCGCGGCGGCGGCACCGGCGGTCGCCGCGGGATCTCCCGCCAATGCGCTACATCCTCCGCCCGCCGGGACACCGCCGGCTCCGGGGCAAAAACCTCCGCCACTCGCGGGGGCAGACAGACCACCATGCGGCCGGCACTCTCCGGCGCCGCCACCGGCGCCTTTTCCTGAGGCACCTCTTCAACCGCCTCCACGCTGCAGCACCACTGGATCGCCCCGGGATCGGCGGTGAGCCTCAGGGCCTGCTCCCATCCCACCACCGGAGCCACCTGCGCGGCCGTCTCCACCCAGGTCTCGAGCCGACGCAGCGCATCGTTGAACGACGCAAAGACCACGCCGAGCAGGGCGATGACGACGACTGGGAAACGACAAGCCACGATGCCCCAACTCCCGCAAGACACCCGCTGCGCCGTCAATTCCGACCGAAATCGAAAAACGGGGACACCCGCCCGCCGCCCCAGTCCGGCCAGACGGCCCGTGCCTTCCCCGGTTCTGCACGCAACAGCCGGGGTCGCCCGATTCGTGACCGATCTCAACCCGCGGAAAATCGTCGCTTGGACAGTTGTGCCTTGGCGCGGACAACCGTTCAGGGCATACGCGAACCTCATGTCGTCTCTGCGGCTCAACCGTGTGCTCGCCTTCGTCCCTCTGC
>RFJS01000376.1 GCA_003694825.1 Verrucomicrobiota bacterium
CCCGGCCGCGGCGGCGGGATCATGTGAAACCGAACCGGTCCGGGCGGAATATAGTTTTGCCGTCGGCCATTGTTTCATAGGTCATCACGTTTACCTTTCTGCATCCTTCATCCGCGCATGACCACTCTCCCACAGACCGAACCGCTGAAAATAGCCGATCGCACGTTTCGATCCCGCCTGTTCGTCGGCACGGGCAAGTTCTCCAGCAACGAAACGATGCGCGACGCCCTGCGCGCCAGCGGGACGGAGCTCGTCACCGTCGCCCTGAAGCGAGCCGATCTCTCGGGCCAGCACGACCCTTTCGCCAACATCCTCGAATTCCTCGAGCCCGACCGCTATCTCGTCCTGCCCAACGCCGCCGGGGCCATGAACGCCGACGAAGCCGTGCGCATCGCCCGCCTCGCTGCCGCCGCCGGCCTGCCCAAATGGGTCAAACTCGAGATCCATCCGGACCCCAACTACCTCCTGCCCGACCCGATCGAGACCCTCGAGGCCGCCCGGATCCTCGTGAAGGAGGGCTTCACCGTGCTGCCCTACATCAACGCCGACCCCGTCCTCGCCATGCACCTGCAGGACGTCGGCGTGGCCACGGTCATGCCGCTCGGCGCGCCGATCGGCAGCAATCGCGGCCTCGAGACGCGCGCGCAGATCGAAATCATCATCGAACAGGCGCGGGTGCCGGTGGTCGTCGACGCCGGCATCGGGCTGCCGTCGCACGCCGCCGCCGCCATGGAGATGGGGGCGGACGCCGTGCTGGTGAACACCGCCATCGCCATCGCCCCCGATCCTGTCGCCGCGGGCAAAGCCTTCGCCGCCGCCGTGCAGGCCGGCCGCATCGCGCGTGAACAAGGGATCGGCGGCACGGTCCAACATGCCGTCGCCACCAGTCCGCTGACCGCATTCCTCGACTGAAATCCGCCCTCATGGCCGCCTTTTCCCAGGTTTATCCGCAGCTCGACATCGAGAGCCTCGTCCGTGCCTCGCAGGCGCAGACCACCGATGCCGCCGTGCGCCGCATCCTCGCCCGGGGCCGGGCCAGCACCCTCGCGGAGTTCGCCGCCCTGCTCTCGCCGGCGGCCGCCCCCCATCTCGAGACGCTTTGCCGCCTCTCCCAGGCGATCACCCGGAAATTCTTCGGAAAAACCATCCGGCTCTTCGCCCCGATCTACCTCTCGAACGAGTGCGTCAACATCTGCACCTACTGCGGCTTCTCCCGCAACAACCCGATCCCGCGCATCACGCTGCCGGTCGAGCAGGTCGTCCGCGAGGTCGGCCTGCTGGCGCGCCAGGGTTTCCGCTCCCTGCTCATCGTCGCCGGCGAGCACCCGAAATACGTCTCCAACGGCTACGTCGAGGAAGTCATCCGGCGCTGCCTGCCGCTCATGCCGAGCATCGCGCTCGAGCTGGGTCCGCTCGAAACGCCGGACTACCGCCCCATGGTCGCGGCGGGCGCCGAAGGTCTCGCCGTGTATCAGGAGACCTATCACCGCCCCACCTACGAGCAGCTCCACACCGCCGGCCCGAAAAAGCACTACCTCTGGCGCATGGACACCCCGGAGCGCGCCTACGCCGCCGGATTCCGCCGGCTCGGCATCGGCGCCCTCTACGGGCTCTATGACTGGCGCTACGAGGCCATCTCCGTCGCCGCGCACGCCCTGCACCTGCTGCGGCACTGCTGGAAGGCGCAGATCAACATCAGCCTCCCGCGGATGCGCCCGGCCGCCGGCGGCTTCCAGCCGGAGCACCCCATGGCCGACCGCGAACTGGTCCAGACCATCGCGGCGCTGCGCCTGCTCCTGCCGCATTGCGGCATCGTCCTCTCCACCCGCGAGCCCCCGGCCCTGCGCGATGGCCTCGTGCCCCTGGGCGTCACCACGATGAGCGCCGGCTCGAGCACCGAGCCCGGCGGCTACAGCCACGCCTTCGACGAGTCCAACTGGACCCCGCACGAAGACCAGCCGGGCGAGCAGTTCCATATCGCCGACGAACGCTCCCCGGCCGAAGTCGCCGCCATGATCCGCCGGCATGGATACGAGCCGGTGTGGAAGGATTTCGATCAATCCCTTGTGACTCCGGCCCTCTTCGGCCGCGCCTCGCAGCCGGCCGCCTCAACGCTTGCCACTCCGACAGGATGACTGACGAAGCGACCATTACCGTCACCGCCAACGGACGCGAATACCGCATCCCGAAAAACCAGTTGCTGGATACCTTCCTCGAGTCCGTCGGCCAGAAGCCCGGGCTCGTCGTCGTGGAGCGCAACGGGATAGCGTTGACACAGTCCGAGGCTCGCAAAACCGTCCTTGAGCACGGCGACCGGCTCGAGATCGTCCGCATTGTCGCCGGCGGTTGACTCCCTCCTGAATGGACAAGGCTCCCCAGAGTATCGAGCTGCCCGGCCTCGAGGTTGTGCTCGACAGCCTCGAATATCGCCCGGACATCTCGAATGTGCCCAGCGAGACCCCGCACGCTTTCGTCTACCACCTCACCATCCGCAACAATTCCAACCGCACGATCCGCCTGCTCGGGCGGAAGTGGGTCGTCGAGGATGCCGACGGCAACCATCGCGTGATCGAGGGTGACCGCATCGTGGGACAGACGCCCAAACTCGCCCCGGGCGAAGCGTTTTCCTACAACAGCTTTCACCTCACCGCCGGAAACGCCCGGGCCCGGGGCAGTTTTCACGGTGTCGATGAATTCGGAAACAAAATACACGTCTGCACCCCGGTCCTCGAAATGATCGTCCCGGGTCTTTCGTAGGGCGATCACCGGCACCGCGCCGGGACCGAATCCATCGCTCAGCCCCTCCCGCGCCCCGGCTACACTTCGATCCGCAGGCCGTCCCGGGCCAGCCCGACGCCGGCCGGCAACTGCGCTTCCACGGTCTCGTGATCGACCGCGTGGGTCAGGTGCGTCAGAAAAGTGCGCTTCGCCCCGATCGCCCCGGCCACCTCCACCGCCTCGCCGATGGACAGGTGCGTCGGGTGCGGCTCGGGTCTGAGGCCATCGACGACGAACAGATCCACCCCGCGGGCCAATTCCCGCGCCGGTCCGGGCACCGCCTTGCAGTCGGTATAATAGGCGAATCTGCGGCCGCTCCCGCGCTCCTCGAAAACAAGACCGAGCACCTGCATCGGTCCGTGGGGGAGCACCGTGCGCGACACCGTGCCCACCCCGAGGTCCAGCGTCTCGGGAAACTCGTGAAGCACGAACGCCGGGTAACCCCGATGCGCCGGACGCCCGCCGATCGCATACGGATAGATCTCCCGCACGCGCTGCAGCGCCTCCGCGCTGGAATAAACCGGCAGGCCGGGAAAATCGGGCCGATCGCAGAACCGCCGCAGATCATCCATGCCGAGCACGTGGTCGGCATGCGCGTGCGTGAGCAGAAACACATCGACCTGCACCACGCCGTGGCGGATGCACTGCTCGCGAAATTCCGGCGCCGCATCGACCTGGATGTGCAGCCCGCTCATCGTGACGTGCACGCTGGTGCGCGTGCGCTTGTTGCGCGGGTCGTCGGATCGACAAACCGAGCAGTCGCACGCGATCATCGGCACGCCCTGCGAGGTGCCGGTTCCCATGAAGAGCACTTCCATGAAGCCCCGTTTCTCCGCTCACATCCCCCACCCTGCCAAGCCCGTTATGCCACCCGCCAGACCGGCCGGCGGCCCCCATCAGCAGTGAGCCCCGTCGGCCCCGCGCCCGCCGCGATCTGGACAACGCCGACCGCCCACCGCCCGTGCGCCGGACAGGCCCGTCCGCGCCCCGCGAGGCGCCCGCACCCGGTGGATACGAAAAAGCCGGTTCCGCAAAGGGAACCGGCTTGCAAAATCGTTCGGCGGAGAAAGCTCCGAGCCGGCAGTCCCGCCCGGTCAAACGGCGGCGTCGCCGCGCTCGTCCGTGCGGATGCGGATGGCCTCGTCGATCGGGACGATGAAGACCTTGCCGTCGCCGATCTTGCCGGTCTTGGCTGCCTTGACAATGGCCTCGGCGGCCTTGCCCACGATCTCGTCCGGCACGACGATCTCGACCTTCACCTTGGGGAGGAAATCCACCGTGTATTCACTTCCACGATAGATCTCCGTGTGTCCCTTCTGGCGGCCGAAACCCTTCACCTCGGTCACGGTCATGCCTTCGATGCCGATTTCGGAAAGAGCCTCCTTCACTTCCTCGAGCTTGAAGGGCTTGATGATGGCAATGATGAGTTTCATAAATTCGCTTCTCTTTTCTCTTTAAGTTATTGACGGTTACCCGGATGCGCCCCCGGGTGCAAGTTTCGAGTCCCCGGGGCGCGCAAGCCCGGCCTGGTTTACTTCGTGGCCGCCTGAAAGTCCGGATAGGCTTCGTTGCCGTGCTCGCCGATGTCGAGGCCCTCGAGCTCCTCTTCGGGACTGACCCGCAGCCCGATGGTTGCCTTGATCGCCGAAAAGATAATGAGCGACCCGATGAAGGCGAAGGCCGAGACGGAGAGCGTGCCGACGAGCTGCGAGAAGAACGAGCCGGGACCGAAGATACCGACGGCGAGCGTTCCCCAGATGCCACACACGCCGTGCACCGAGACAGCGCCCACCGGATCGTCGATCTTGATCTTGTCGAAGAAGAGAATCGAGAAGACCACGATCACACCCGCGATCAGGCCGACGATCACCGCCGACCACGGCCCCATGCCGTCCGCTCCGGCCGTGATGCCAACGAGGCCGGCGAGGATGCCGTTGAGCGACATCGAGAGATCCGGCTTTTTCAGAAGGATCCACGACGTCGCCAGTGATCCGAGGGCGCCGGCACATGCCGCCAGGGTCGTCGTCACGAAGACCAGCGAAACCGCCGCCGGATCGGCACTGAGGACGGACCCCCCATTGAAGCCGAACCATCCGAAAAACAGCAGGAAGACGCCGATCGTCGCCAGCGGCATGCTGTGACCGAGGATCGGCTTCATCTTGCCGCCGGGCAGATACTTGCCGTGCCGGGGGCCGAGGACGAACACCGCCGCGAGCGCGGCGAAACCGCCGAAGGCATGCACGAGCGAGGAACCGGCAAAATCGATAAACTCCTTCGACTCGTCGCCGCCGCTGAGCACGCCGTTGAGCCAGCCGCCTCCCCACTCCCAGGATCCCGTGATCGGGTAGAGGAACATCACCAGAAGCGTCGCGCCGAGCATGAAGGGCCCGAGTTTGACGCGCTCCGCCACGGCACCGGAGACGATCGTCGCCGCCGTCGCCGCAAACATGGCCTGGAAGATAAAGTCGGTCCACGCCGTATAGTCGGCATAGGCCGGCGTCATGAATTCCGCCGCGCTGCCGAAATCCATCGCGTTCGGGATCGGGCTGCCCAGGGCAAAGAAGCCGTTGAACTCGCCCGGATACATCGCGTTGAAGCCCCAGAGCGCGTAGGTGAGGCAGCCCATGGTGACGATGAACACATTCTTGAAGAGGATGTTCACCGTGTTCTTGGACTGGGTCAGACCCGACTCCACGGTGGCGAAGCCGAGATGCATGATGAACACCAGCGCCGCCGCGATCAGCACCCAGAGGTTGCTGATGGTGAAAAAGTCGGTCACTTCCACGGCACTCGCGGCCTGCTCGACCGCTTCGGTCGCCGCCGCGGCTGCCGCCGCATCCTGGGCATGGAGCATGCCAGGAACCAGAAGGAGGCCGCCAAGCGCCAGCCAGCGCCATGCCTTGTTGAGCGTAGTTTTGATCTTCATATGGTTGATTTGAACAGTGTGGGTGAGGACCTGCGGTTTCAGGAAACGCCCTCCCTTAAGCAGCAGGCGTGCCAGCCAACGGCGGTTTGTACGCTTTTTTATTTTCCTCGGCGGCCTTGCATGGAGCCCGGCCCCCGCGCGCCTTCTGGCGCGCCAGAAATACCCGAAAATCATCGTTGCCGCAGCAAACGTCGCGCCGCCGGAAGAGAAACCCTCCCGACCGCCGAGACGGAACCAGCCCTCCGGAACCACCGCGCCCTCTGTTCACGAGCGGCACCAAAACCCGACACCCGAAGGCCGCCGGCCTCACTGCTATCGGTGCGTATACGTCTTTTCGCTACCGCGACTCGTTCCAGGCGTGGAACGATTTCTCAAGAGCCTCAAATCGCTCTCGGGCTCCCGCCGTATCACCGTCCAGCGCGCATTTGTAGAGAATCTGCACGGTCTCCACCATCGGCTCGATGCGCAGAGCGAAGACGGTATTTTTCAGGTAGTGCGCCCGGTCGGCCGCCGTCTCCGCGTCGCCCTTTTCGAGCGCGGCCCGGATTTCCTCGAGCACCTCCGGAATCTCCTTTACCGCCTGGTCGACAAGCGCGGAATCTTTCGACAAATCGGGCATCCAGCTCATGCCCCCCGGCGCGAGCGGCGCTCCCGGAGCAGATTGCGCCGACGGCGCCTCGGCCGGCGCGTCTCCGCCGTCCTCCCGGGGGGAATGCCCCCCCGGCGCCGCGACCGTCTCGCTTCCGTCCGGCGCGGCGCCCGCCCCTCGATTCGCATCCGGATCGTCGATACGCCTCTCGTAGAGCGGACTGGTCTGAATCGCGTCGACCAGGCTCTGCACGAAGAAAGGTTTGCCGAGGAAATCATTCATTCCGGCCTCCATCGCCCGCTTGATTTCCGGCTCGGAAAGCGTGGCGGAGACACCGATC
>RFJS01000377.1 GCA_003694825.1 Verrucomicrobiota bacterium
GCGCCGGGATCGGCAGCGGCGCAGAAAACCACGTTGCCCTGTGCCGATCCCATTTCCACGTTCCTCGCATGAGGAAAAGAGCAACCCGCGATCTTCGCATCTCCGCGGAGAAGCCCCTGGTGTCGCCCAATGCCCTGCGGAACCAGCTCCCGTCCGACGAGGCGATCGAGGCGGATGTCTATGAGAGCCGCCGCGTCATCCGGCAGATCCTGCGCGGACGGGACGATCGGCTCATCGTCGTGGTGGGGCCGTGCTCGATCCACGATCGCGAGGCGGCTGTGGATTTTGCCCGAAAATTGCGCCGGGCGGCGGGCCGGTTGGCCGAGGATCTGCTTATCGTCATGCGCGTCTATTTCGAGAAACCGCGCACAGTGGTCGGCTGGAAGGGGCTGATCAACGATCCGGGACTCGACGGAAGCTTTCGGATCAACGACGGCCTGCATCTCGCGCGCTCGATCCTGCTGGACGTCTCCCGGCTCGGCCTGCCCGCGGCTAATGAGTTTCTGGATACGGTGATCGGGCAATACTTCGCCGAACTGGTTTCCTGGGGGTGTATCGGTGCGCGCACGGTGGAGAGTCAGGTGCATCGGCAGCTCGCCTCGGGCCTGTCGATGCCGGTGGGATTCAAGAACCGCACCGACGGCAACGTGCAGGTCGCCATCGAGGCGATGCGGGCGGCCGGACACGCGCACTGGTTTCCCTCGCTGACGAGCGACGGGGTGCCCGCGATCCTCGCGACAACGGGCAACCCGGATACGCATCTGGTTCTGCGGGGTGGTTCGGACACCGGACCGAACTACCATGCCGAGGCCGTCGCCCGGGCGGCTGCGCTGATGCGCGGCGCGGGCGTCCGTCCGGCCGTGATGGTCGACTGCAGCCACGCCAACAGTGGCAAGGACCCCGCGCGGCAGCCCATCGTGGCCAGGGCCGTGGCTGAGCAGGTCGCGGCCGGCGAGCGCGCGATCATCGGAGTCATGCTGGAGAGCAACCTGAAGGAGGGACGGCAGGAATTTGTGCCCGGAAAGCCTTTGGAATACGGCGTGAGCATCACCGACGCCTGCCTCTCGTGGCGGCAGACGCTTCCCGTGCTCGAGCGGCTGGCCGCCGCGGCGCAAGAACGGCGGAGGCACCACCGTCGGCGGCGGGGTTGATCGGCTGGAAAACGCTGGGGCTGTCTCCGCACACCCGGGGAAGGGCGGCTTTGGAAATGCGACACGTGTTCATTTATGGCCACGGTGCGTCGGTCTGTGGGCAGCGGGTGCCGAATTGAGTCGCCTTCGCCGGCATCAGGAGGGAAAACGCCACCTCCGTCATGCCCATCGATACCACCGCCATCAACCGATTCCTCGTTGAGAACGACCTGCGCATCGCGACCAATCCGTGTGTGAGTCCCGATTTCTGTCTCGATTGGCCGGGGCTGCGAAGCAAGCTCGAGGCGGGCGCAGCGCTGATCGCGTGGCCGAAGAGCCGGTTTGCCGTGGGCGGGGGCGAGTGGATGCTGCTGGAGGATCCGGAGACGGGCGACTGTGCCTGGAAACTGGAGACGCGTGATCCGGCGGCGGCGCGAACTCTCCTCGCAGATGGGGTGGAGCTGCCCGGTGGCGTGGTGGCGTTTCCCGCCACGTTTGCCAATCTGCTCTCGCTCAAAAACCTGGTGCAGGCGTCGGATGCCGGGAGCACGATCTTCCCGACGGCCGATCCGCGCCTGGGCGAGAGCACCCTCGGGATCGGAGCGCGGTTTACGACCCTGCACTGGCCGGGCGTCGAGTGGGCGATGAGCGCCCTGGGGATCGGGATGACGGCCAACCAGAACTCCATCCCCCGTGAACTCGTCTACGACGTCAACGCGATGCTCGAGGGACGGCTGGATACGGTGCCGTTTCCCTTCATCGGGACGGATGTGCCGGAAGGACACCAGGGGCAGAGCGTCGAGGGCATGAGTCACGGCGCCGTCCTCTCGAAGTTGAAGACAGGATTTCACCAGCGGCGCATTCCGTGGAGTTTCAACGCCGATCATCAGCCGATCGGTGGCAAATTCGACGAGCGGGAGGATCGGCTCGTGGAAGGATGCGTGCTGGCAAGCTACATCACCTTTGACCTGTCGCCCGAGCTCGCCCAAACGCCCGCCGTGGATGATCCGGCGGCCTGGGTGGCCGAGAACGTGCCGGAGGACATCGTTGCGGCCGTGCGGGCGCGGCTGGACGACCTCGCGCTGTCGATACCGGAAGAGGAGCTGTCACGCCTGCTCGCGCATGTCTGGCCCGCGATGAAGAAGATGAAAGCGCGCGATGAAAAATACGCGGCGGCACGGGCCCGGCTGTTTACCACCGAGGTCGGACGGGCCTACCTGCGCGAGCTTTCCATCGATGAGTTGCCGGGGCTGACGACGCCCGAGACCACGGCGGTGATGCTGGCATTGTGCGAGGCGCTCGGCATGAAGATCCACTTTGTCGCGCCGGCGTTTGGATTTCAGAAAAACATGCCGTATCCGGACAATGGGGCGCTGCGCCAGCTCATCGGGCGGCAGTGGGAGGTCTGCCGACGGTTCGACGTCAGTATCGGTTTTCACTCGGGCTCGGGGAAATCGGCGGAAAATTACCGGGTCATGGGGGAGGTCACGGGAGGACGCCTCGAGATCAAGACGAGCGGCCGCTACACCTATGAAATGGGGCGGGCCCTCGCGGAGTCGGCCAATGCGGCCGATCAGGCCCTCTGGCGGGATTGGTATCGTTTCACTGTCGATCTGGCGGTGGCGGGTTGCTTCTCCGACGACGAGACGGAGCGAAGGA
>RFJS01000045.1 GCA_003694825.1 Verrucomicrobiota bacterium
CGGGTTGCGCTGCCTTTGTCGGCCGAGAGCGGCGGTGGAGTTGGATTTCGGCGGGATTTGGTCGCCAAATCGCATCGGGATCGCCAAAGGGTTCGCTGCAGTTAGCGCGCGATGAGTGATACGATCTCGATTCTTGATGAAATAGTTCGGTTGACCGCCGGTCAGGAGGGGCGTCCCACGTGGGACGAGTATTTCATGAGCATGGCCTTTCTGATCTCCACCCGATCGGTGTGCGAGCGACTGCAGGTCGGATGTGTCATTGTCTCGACGGGGGAACGGAAGAACCGGGTGATCGCGGCGGGATATAACGGGTTTTTGCCGGGGACGCCGCACAAGTCACGCGTGCGCGACGGCCACGAGCAGGCAACGGTGCATGCCGAGCAGAACGCGATCGCCGATGCGGCGCGGCGCGGGATCAGCGTGGAGGGCTGCGTGGCGTATGTGACGCACTACCCGTGTATCAACTGCGCGAAAATTCTGGCCGCAGCCGGTATTCGCACGATCAAGTTTCACCTCGATTACCGCAACGACGAGCTGACCCGGGACATTCTGGTTGAGGCCGGGGTGGGGATCATCAAACTCTGAGGGAAACACTGGCATGTCACGGAGGAGCACGGATAACACGAAGCTGGCGGGATCGCTGCTGCTGGCACACCCGGGGCTGACCGATCCGAACTTTCGCCGTTCGGTGGTATTGCTTTCGGCGCACTCCGAGGACGGTGCGATGGGGGTGATTCTCAACCGGCCCATGGGCAAGACGCTCGGAGAGATCAGTGGCGAGTTTGCGCTGGGGGCTTTGGCGGACGTGCCGGTTTACCAGGGCGGGCCGGTGAGTGAGAAGCAGCTGATTCTCTCGGCGTGGCAGGCATCGGAGGAGGAGGGGGCATTTCGCCTCTATTTCGGCATCGATCCGCAGAAGGCGGTCGAGTTGAAGGATTCGGAGCCGGGGCTGGAGCTGCGCGCCTTTCTCGGGTATGCGGGCTGGTCGGGTGGCCAGCTCGAGGGCGAGTTGTCGCAGAATGCGTGGCTGGTCGTCCCGGTGTACGGTGCGCTGGGTCACGGGGCGACCGACGAGAGCCTCTGGCGATCGATTTTGAGCCGGATCAGTCCGGAGATGCGTCTGCTGGTCGAGGCGCCTGATGACCCCGAGCTGAATTGAGCGGGAGCGCGTGTGGCGGTCCGAGGTGACGGCCGGCGGAAGGGCGCGGCGGCGCGAGCTGTCACGAGAACCTGAGGCGCCGGGGAGGCGGGAGGTCTTTCCCGCGCAAATTGGGGTGAGCACCCCATGGGCGTCGGGCGGCGGAGAGGCTACGCTGGGGCCATGGTATCCGCGTTGCTTGCCTTTGCGTTTCTCGGATGGCTGGGCGCGATCGCTTTCATGGCTGTGAATGCGGTCCGCGCCCCGGTCGGCTTCGAGGACGAGGATGGGTTTCATTACCAGTGTCAGCCGATCCCGGCGGGCGCGCGGAATGCCATGCCGGTGATGGAGCGTTGAGGAGAAATTCGGAATTCGGGTCTCGGGAGGGCAGTCACCGAGGTCCGTTTGAAGCGCCAATCCGGGAGGGTTGGCGCTTCCCTTTTTTCCCGGTCGTGGCCTGGCGGTTGTGGCAACCAGGCCGCCAGGCAGGAAAAAACCCCGGCTGTAGCTGCCGGGGTTTGCGAAAGGAATGGGAACGGAGCCGCTTGTTTTTCGCCTGCTAATCGGTGCGATTGTCAGGGGCCGGAGCGCTTTCGGTCGGCTGTTCGCCGCCTCCGAGGTTGTCGGGTGAATCCGAGGGCGAGAATTCGTAGCCGATGCCGTGGATCGTGCGCAGGTTTTTCAGCGGATGGCCCTTGCGGGCGAAGAGATTGCGGACCTTCACGACATACTGGTCGAGCGAGCGGCTGCGGACGTCCGCGTGCAATCCCCAGACGGAGTGGATCAGGTTGCGTCGGGTGATGATGACGTTCGGGTTGTTGTGCAGGTAGGCGAGGATGCCGAATTCCTTGCGGCCGATCTTTTCCACGGAGCCGTCCGGGAAGGTGGCCGTGAGCGTCCTTGGGTCGATCGTGGCACCCTCGAAGACGAAGGGTTCGTCAGTGATGCGGGCGTTTTTGGTGACGTTGAAGTCCCGGGAGGCTTCGGCGCGGCGCAAAACGGCATTGATGCGCGCAATCAGTTCGGCGGCGCTGAAGGGCTTGGTGACATAGTCGTCGGCGCCGAGCTCAAGCCCCTTGACCTTGGAGACCTCCGAGTCGTTGCCGGTGAGAAAGATGACCGGGATATTGATCTCGGCGCGCTTGAGCTCCTCGATGAAAGTGAAGCCATCCTGCTCCGGCAGAGTGATGTCCAGGAGCATGAGGTTGGCGAAGTTGCGCTTGAGGAACCGGAAGGCGTGCGCGGTGCGGTGGTAGATCTGCGTCTGCATGCCAACAGTCTCGAGCTGCTGCGAGATGATGTTGGCGAGCTCCGGCTCGTCTTCGACGATGAGAATCAAGGGCTTGGGCGATGCAGGCATCCTGGGAATCGTGATCGAAGCAGAAAGGTTCGGGCTTCCTGATGACGAAGAGGCGTTGGATGCGCCTTTCGGAAAATAGTGTCCCGCAGGCGGGCGGGAGAAGGTGCCGGGGGCTGCTTGGTTGGCTTCTTGGGCGGGCACACGAATGGTGGTGTTTTGGACCATATTTTTTACATCGGAGAAGTGTCAAAAAAATATAGGGGTTTTTACTTGAAGGTGTATGCCCGCTGTCGCTGTCTCAGCCGGTCATGTCCTCATCCCAGCCGCTGTTGATGATCGGGTTGCCCAAGGGCAGCCTTGAGGAAGCCACTCGCCAGCTCTTTGCGCGTGCGGGTTATCAGATCACCGTCAGCTCGCGGTCGTATCGGCCTGTTTTCGATGATCCCGGGCTGGACGGTCGCCTCATCCGGGCGCAGGAGGTATCTCGCTACGTGGAGCATGGCTTTTTCGATTGCGGCCTTACCGGCTACGACTGGATCCAGGAGAATGAGTCGGATGTGGTGGAGGTCTGCGATCTGATCTACAGCAAGGCGTCGCGTGCGAAGTCCCGCTGGGTGATTGCCGCGCCGGAGTCCGGCGGTATCCAGTCTGTCGAGGACCTTCACGGGAAGCGGATCGCCACCGAACTGGTCAATACCACCAGGCGATTCCTCGAGAGCCGCGGGATCAAGGCGCAGGTGGAGTTTTCCTGGGGAGCGACGGAGGTGAAGGTGCCGGACCTCGTCGATGCCATCGTGGATATCACCGAGACCGGTTCATCGTTGCGGGCGAACAAACTCCGGATCGTCGAGACGATCATGGAGACCAATACGAAATTCATCGCGAACCGGCAGTCCTGGGAGAATCCGGAGAAGCGGCGCAAGATCGAGAATCTCGCCATGCTCCTGCAGGCGGCGCTGGAGGCCGGGAACAAGGTCGGTCTGAAGCTCAATGCCCCGCGGGCGAAAGTCGCGGAGATCCTCGATAGCCTGCCGGCCCTGCGCAATCCGACCGTCTCTCCGCTGAGTGACGACGCCTGGGTCGCGCTTGAGACCGTGATCGACGAGACGGTCGTGCGCGAAATCATCCCGGCGCTCAAGGCCCACGGGGCCGAGGGGATTATCGAATACCCGCTCAACAAGGTCGTCTACTGATCGCCACCGGCTGTTCGGGGTCGGGGCGTGACCATCGGCATGCAACTAAGATTCCTCGTCCCATGAAAGTGACCCTCGGCCTCCTCCAGCACGCCTGCAGCGCGAATCCGCAGGAGAATCTTGATCGCGCCCTTGCGCTTGCGCGCGACGCGGCGGGGCAGGGCGCGCAGATTATCTGCACTCAGGAGCTGTTCCGCTCCGAATATTTCTGCCAGAGTGAAGATCACGCCAACTTCGCGCTGGCGGAAAGTATCCCGGGCCCCACGACGGATGCCTTCTGCCGGTTTGCGGAGGCGCACGGCGTGGTTGTTGTCGCCTCGCTCTTCGAGCGGCGGGCCCCGGGGCTGTATCACAACAGCGCGGCTGTCGTCGACGCCGACGGAACGCTCCTGGGGATCTACCGAAAAATGCACATTCCGGATGACCCGCAGTTCTACGAGAAATTTTATTTCACGCCCGGTGATCTCGGCTTCCGAGCGTGGGAGACCCGATACGGACGGATCGGCGTGCTCATCTGCTGGGATCAATGGTATCCGGAAGCGGCGCGGCTCACGGCGCTGCAGGGTGCAGAGATTCTGTTTTATCCGACAGCGATCGGCTGGATGCCGTCGGAGAAAGCGGAGTTTGGTGCGATCCAGCACGATTCGTGGGAGACGATCCAGCGTTCCCACGCCATTGCCAACGGCTGCTATGTTGCGTCGGTGAACCGGATCGGCCATGAGGCGCCAGCGGGCGGTGAAGGGCTCGAGTTCTGGGGGCAGAGCTTCGTCGCCGGCACCAGCGGAGAGATCATCGCCAAAGCGGCGGTCGATCGGGAAGAGGTCCTGTTGGCGGAAGTGGATCTCGCAAAGATCGATGTCACGCGGACGCACTGGCCGTTTTTGCGAGATCGTCGCGTGGATGTCTTCGGTGATCTCACGCGTCGATTCATCGACTGAGCGCGGCCGCGGTTCCGCCCGCGCCTCATCCTCATCGGATCATGCCTGAAACCGGTTCCTCGAATTCATCGGAAACACCGGCCGCCCTCGGCTTTCGCATGCCGGCCGAGTGGGAGAAACAGGATGCCGTCTGGTTTTCCTGGCCGCACAATCCCGAAACCTGGCCGAGTTGGCTCGAGGGGATCCAGGAGCAGTTCGCCCGGCTCGTGGCCACGGTCAGCCGCTTCGAGACGGTTCGCATCAACCTCGCTCGTGATCTGCAGCCGGCCGCCAGAAAGCTTTGCCGGGAGGCGGGCGCGGACATGGAGCGGGTGGAGTTTTATCCCCACAAGACCAACGACTCCTGGTGCCGGGACCACGGGCCGATATTCGTGAAAAACGACGCGACCGGCGAGGTGGCAGTCACGGACTGGCGCTACAATGCCTGGGGAGGGAAATATCCGCCCTACGACAGCGACAACCGGATCCCCGGACGCATCGCCCGGGCCCTGGGCATGCGCCGCTTTCGCAACCGGATGGTGTTCGAGGGTGGCTCGATTGACGTCAACGGGGCCGGTCTGCTGCTCACGACCGAGTCCTGCCTGCTCAACCCGAATCGCAATCCGCACATGGCGCGGGAGCAGATCGAGCAGCAGTTGCGGGACTTTCTCGGCGTCACCACGATCTATTGGCTCGGCGATGGTATCGTCGGCGATGATACCGATGGCCACGTAGACGACATGACGCGCTTTTTTTCCCGTTGCGGCATCGTGACCGCCGTGGAGCGCAACCGTCGGGATCCCAACTACCGGCCGCTTCGGGAAAACCTCGAACGGCTGCAGGGGCTTCGCACGCCCGGAGGCCGTCGGTTTACGATTCGCGAGCTGCCAATGCCGCGCCCCCACTACATCCGGGAGCAACGGTTGCCGGCGAGCTACGCGAATTTTCTCATCATCAACGGCGCCGTCCTGGTGCCGACATTCCGGCAGCCGAAGCGCGACGAAGAGGCGCTCGAGGTGATCCGGGACTGCTTTCCGAAGCGCGAGGTCATCGGCATCGATTGTGCCGACATCGTCTGGGGCCTGGGCACGCTCCACTGTCTTTCCCAGCAACAGCCGGCGTGACAAACGCGGTCGCATCTGGAAATCTTCGGCGTATGAAAGTCCGGCTCCTTGTCCGTCTCGTTCAGGTCATCTCGCTCGGGGTAATTTTGTGGGGATGTTCCTCGGGAGGGATGCCAGGTTTCAATCTCATGGACCGGCAATACCGTGAGTCCCGGCTCTATACCCACCCGGCCCGCGAAGTCTTCAGCCGGACCGAGGACGTCCTCAAGGGCATGGGTTTCGAAATCGATACCCGCAACCCGTCCCGGGGCGAGATGACGGCTTCATCGCGGGTGCTTCCCGGCAGCACGGCCGAGCTCAAAAGGCAGCGGCGGGCCATCGTCCTTGTGCGCTGGACGCCGGAGGCGATGACCGAAGTGAAGATCGGCTTCTGGGAGTCCACCGGGGAGGATACCCGCTACGAGACAGGTGTTTCCTCTGAAAAACTTCTCCGTGGCGGGGCGCTCTATGATGCGTTCTGGGCGCACATGGCCGAGGCCCTGCCCCTGGAGTTGCCGCCCCCGGCGCCGACGGAGCCACGAGAGACCTGATCGTCGCCCCATCCGGATCGACCGGATTCCGGCGGGCGAGGGCATGGGCTCGCTGTTTGCGCAATCCACTGTTTTTGGGCTTGCCCGGCAAAAATGTGGGTGGACGATGGATCCCTTGCGGCACGAAAAGGGGGTTGGCAGCCGCCCCGCTCCAGGCCAACCCGAACAGTGGAACACTTCAACCCGGCACACCGCCGCCCGGCGGTTGTGTCATTTCGGGGTCGGAGCCTGGTTTCGGGAGCGGTGACCAGACTGCGGCCAACCTGTCATGAGTGCTACAATGCAAGAACTGCTCGCGGAGAGCTCCTTCGAGAACCTGAAGGAAGGCTCGATTGTCCCGGGCATCATCACTGAGATTCGCCAGAACGAGGTCGTCGTCGATATCGGCGGCAAGTCCGAGGGCATCATTCCCGCTCAGGAATTCATCGACCTCGGCGAGCTTCAGATTGGATCGACCATCGACGTCTACCTCGAAAAGCTCGAGGACCGCGAAGGCAACCCGATCCTCTCCTACGATAAGGCGCAGCAGAAGAAGAACTGGGAAAACATCCTGCAGAAATGCTCCGAGGGTTCGATCGTTTCGGGCCGTGTCCGGAGCAAGGTGAAGGGCGGGCTCATCGTCAGCATCGGTGTCGACGCCTTCCTGCCGGCCTCTCACGTCGACATTCAGCCGCCCAAGAATCTGGACCAATACATCGGCCAGACCTACGATTTCAAAGTCCTCAAGATCAACCTCGAGCGGAAGAACATCGTGCTCTCGCGTCGTGAGCTGATCGAGGAACAGCGTGCCGCTAAGCGCCGGGCCCTTCTCGAGCGCATCGCCCCGGGCCAGATCGTCCGCGGCGTCGTCAAGAACATCACCGACTTTGGTGCCTTCATCGATCTCGACGGCATGGACGGCCTCCTGCACATCACCGACATGAGCTGGGGCCGCGTCTCGCACCCGAGCGAGATGGTCAAGCAGGGTGAGGAGATCGACGTCATGGTCATCGAGGTCAATCGCGAGAAGGAGCGTGTCTCCCTCGGCCTCAAGCAGACCAAGAAGAACCCGTGGGACGAGATCGACCGCAAGTTCCCGGTCGGCTCCACTGTCCGCGGCAAGGTCGTCAACCTCGTCCCCTACGGCGCCTTCATCGAGATCGACGAAGGTGTGGAGGGTCTCGTGCACGTGTCCAAAATGTCCTGGACCAAGCGCATCACCAAGCCGAGCGACGTGCTCAAGGTGGGCGACGAGGTCGAGGCGGTCGTGCTGGGCATCAACAAGGAGGAGCAGAAGATCTCCCTGGGCATGCGTCAGCTCGAGCCGAACCCCTGGGATATGGTCCGCCACAACTATCCGGTGGGCGCCCATGTCCGCGGCAAGGTGCGCAACATCACGACCTATGGTGCCTTCATCGAGCTCGAAGAGGGGATCGACGGCATGGTTCACGTCTCCGACATGTCGTGGACCCGCAAGATCAACCACCCGAGCGAAATGCTCAAGAAGGGCGACGAGGTCGACGCGATCGTGCTCGATGTCGATGTGGCCCAGCAGCGGATCTCCCTGGGCATGAAGCAGCTCACCGAGGATCCGTGGGAAAACATCGACCGTCACTTCCGCATCGGCGACGTCGTCGAAGGCACGGTTACCAAGATCACTTCTTTCGGTGCCTTCGTGGAGCTGAAGGACCACATCGACGGTCTCGTGCACATCAGCCAGATCAGCGAAGAGCGCGTCGAGAAGGTGAAGGACGTGCTGCAGCCCGGACAAAAGGTCACGGCTCGCGTCATCAAGATCGACCGCGACGAGCGCCGCATCGGGCTGAGCATCAAGGCCGCCAACTACTCGGCCGACGAACTCGCTGCCGAGGTCGCCTCCTACGACAACATCAACGAGGGCGGCGATCTCATGAAGCTCGGCGAGATCATCGACGAGGCCACCAACAAGTAAACGCGTTCGAAAGTTCCGTTTCCTCCCATTTCACGGGCGCCGTTTTGACGGCGCCCGTTTTTTTTTGTGCCCCGCCGTTGGACGGAGACGACCGAAGCGGCCGGTCTGATGCCGAGAGGATGTGGACTCCCGGCGTGCGGCGGACACGCCCGGCCGGGCCGGTACGGGCGGCCCGAGGCCCGGCCCTCGCGGCGGCGGCCACAGAGCGAAAAAAAGCGCCCCGCGGTTGTGCGGGACGCCTTGCGAAAGTGGGTGAAGCGAACTTCCGGCAGAACTCAGTTTGTCCCGGCCTTCCGGGCCGACGACTTCGAAGCGATGAAGTCGCGGATGACGGACATGCGTTCCGCCTTGAGACGGTCCTCGCGGATCTCGTCCCGCGTGC
>RFJS01000378.1 GCA_003694825.1 Verrucomicrobiota bacterium
CCCTCTGGCAGCCGGGCGCCTGCAATGAGTGCCGAAAACACGGATACAACGGGCGTGTTGCCATCTTCGAATTTCTCAAGTTCGACGACGACTTCCGCCCCCTCATCCAGGCCGGCGACGCCGCCGGCATCAAGCGCCTCGCCCGCGAAAAGGGCGCCCGCCTCCTGCACGAGGATGGCATCCGCCGCGCCTTCGCCGGGGATACCTCCCTCGCCGAAGTCTTCCGCGTCGCCATGGAGAACTGATCCACGATGGCCCTTTTCCACTACAGAGCCTACAACGCCGCAGGGGAAACGATCTCCGGTTTCCTCGAAGCCGACAGCGTCTCCACTCTGGAGGCACGTCTGCGCGCCGCCGGCAACTGGCTCCTCGACGCCGAGGCCTCCTCGCGCGCCGTCACCGACACCGCGGAGAAGAACCGGCGGGCCCGCGCCCGCCGCCACGAAGTCATCACATTTTTCCTGCAGATGTCGCTGCTGTTGCGCGCCGGGGTCACCCTGCCCCACGCGCTCGCCCGCCTCCGGGAAGACCTCGCGGGCAGCCGCTTCGAGCCCGTCGTCGCCGAGCTCTGCCGGAAGGTCGAAGTCGGCCAGCCCCTCCACGAGGCCATGGCCCTCTTTCCGAAAATCTTCGCCCCGCAGGTGACCGCCATGATCCGTGCCGGAGAAGTCAGCGGCAATCTCCCCGAAGTCTTTCAGGGGCTGAGCGACTACTACGAGTGGCTCGACAACCTCAACGCGGAGGTGCGTCAGTCCACGATCTATCCGGCCACGGTCATCATCGTCGCCACCGCGTTCGTCCTGCTGCTGTTCACCTTCGTCGTGCCGCGCTTTGCCGGGCTGCTCACCGAGATGGACCTCGAGGTGCCTGCCCTCACCCGCGGCGTCATGGCCATCAGCCACGCTCTGCTCGAACACTGGCCCGTGCTGATCGGCGGCGGCATCGGTGTGCCGCTCGCCATTCGCTTCGGGCGGCGCGTCCCGCGCTTCGCCATCGCCTGGGACCGCTTTATGATGTCGATCCCGGTATTCGGACCGCTGCTCTCGATGTTCGCCATCACCCGGTTCGCGCAAAACCTCGGCATGCTCTACCGCTCCGGCATCACTCTGCCGCGCGCGCTCGAGATCACCCGCGACCTCGTCGGCAACCGCGCCGTCGAGGCGGCCGTCGCCGAGGTCCACGCCAATGTCCTCATCGGCACACCGATGAGCCGCACCATGGCCGAGCATGACGTCTTTCCGAAAACCCTCGTCACCATGATCGCCACCGGGGAGACCTCCGGCAGCCTCGACACCGCCCTGGCCAGCGTCGCCGCCTACTACAACACGCTGATCCCGCGCCGCATCAAGACGCTCTTCGCCGTATTCAACCCGGCCATCATGATCGTGCTCATCGCCGTCGTCGGCGTCGTCGCGCTCTCGGTCATCCTGCCCATCCTCGAACTCTGGAACATGCGATGAACCGCCCCCGCCCAGGCCAGCCGCTTGCCCGCGCCTTCACGCTCATCGAGCTGATCGGCGTGCTCGCCATCATCGCCATCCTCGCCGGCACGCTCGCGCCCAATGTCCTGCGCTCACTCGACCGCGCCGCCATCCGCGCCGAGCGCACCACCGCCGAGAAGATCGGGGAACAGGCCCTCCTCTACCTTCGCCAGTATCGCACGCCCCCCACCATGACTGACTGGGCCAGCCAGCTCGCCCGGTTCGCCGACCTCAGTCCGGCGGACCTGCGCACGAACAGCCGCGGGATCGACCGCATCTTCGTCCTCGACAACGCCGCCAACCCCGCCCCCCGGGCCATGGTGATCTCCTCCATGCGGCGCGGGCTGCCCCTGCCCCCCGCCTACCACCTGGCCAACCCCACGCGCTTCTCTGAAGTCTGGGACACCCCGGACGGCCGCCTGCCTCCCGCCACCTCGTGGAGCGGCTGGAACACCTGGGCCGGTGTCGCCAACAGCGCCGACTATCTCGTGATCGAGCGCATCAACTTCCTCCCCGTCTACGCCACCGAATTCCGCTCGTTCAGCGTCACGATCAATAATCTCGATACAAACCTCGTCGCCTACCGCGTCACCGACGCCTCCGGCGTCGCCGGTGCCACGACCACGCTTCCCGGCGGCGGTTCCGTCATCCTCTCCAATCTCCACACTCACGATCGTATCGACCTCTTCAACCCCGGCAACTTCAGCACCGTCGCCTACAGCTACATCCTCAGCGACACCGGGAAAACCTTCGACTTCGACGGCACGCAATGGACACCCCAGTGACCCAGGCCAATCCCCGCCCCCGGCGCGGCTCCAAACGCTGGCCTCCGCCCCGCAAGAACGCAGCGAACGGGGAAGGCCGTACCCGCCGCGGCATTCTCGGCATCGCCTGGGTGCACGGCGTCTTCTGCGCCGGCGTCTACAAGCGCAACAACCGCATCGCCGGCTGGAACGCTCCGGAACCGGTTCACACCCTCGATGAGTTCGCGGCCGCGCTCGACGCCGCGCTGGAAGCCCTTCGCTTCCGCGGCGTCGAGGCCTTCCTCGTGCTCGAACACCCTGAGCTGAAACATCTCGTCGAAAAGGCGCCCGCCTTCTCCGAACGCGCCGCGCGCACCTACCTGAAAAACCTCATGCGCCGCCGCAGCGAGGAAGGCGAGCCCCTCCTGTGGGACTGGCAGCGCCTCAGCGGATCCCGCGATGCATCCGTTTGGCAAATACACCAGTTGCCGCGCCGCTTCTACGACAGCATCGACGAGATCCTTCTCGCCCGGCGCCTCGAGCTCGCCCGGCTCCACCCCTTCTCCACCGCGGTGCAGCAACTGCTGCTCAAACAGACCCGCCGCGCCGGCAAGCCCATCCTCATCGCCTGCCGCGCCGGCGACGCCACCGCGCTCGCCATCGGCAACGAACGCGGAGAGCCCCTTCTCTCGCGCACCACCATCTCCACCTGGGAGACCAATCCCGGCCGCGTCGCCCTCGAAATCAACCGCTCGCTGCTCTTCGCCCGCCAGCAATTCGGCATCCAGGTCGAGCGCGTTCTCTTCGCCGGATTCGGTGCCGAAACCGCCGTCGAGTCGCTGCGCGCCCGCTTCCCCGGCGAACAGGAAACAGCGACCGTCCTCGCCACGCCGCTGCACTGGCTCGACGCCGTTCGCCAGATCAACCGTCGTCAAAGCGCCGATCTCCTCACCCTTCACCTTCGTCGGCGTCGCCGATACCGCATCATCCGCAGCCTGATCGTCACCGGTGGCTGGCTCCTGCTCGGCGCCGCCGGCTGGCACGCCTACGACCAGGCCCGCGCGTGGCAGGCCGAGCGCGCCTACCTCGAAAATCTCGGCAGACGCGAAGCCTCGCTGCGGGAGACCTACGAAGCGCTCGCCGCCCGCGACGCCGAACTGGCCGAAGCCCGCGCCTTCCTCACCGCCGTCAACGAAGGCCAGCTTCCGCCCCTGCCCGGGAAGTTCCTCGTCTATCTCGCCAGCCTCCTGCCGACCGAAGCCCGCCTCACCGAATTCTCCGTCGAGTGGGATCCCGAGCGCCTCGGCTGGAAGTTCGCCTTCGACGGGACAATCGAAGCCGACGAAAGCACCGCCCGCCAGGCCGAAAACCAGATCCGCCGCCAGCTCACACAGGGGCCCTTCCGCGCCCGCCTCGCCCCGCAGGCCGCGCCCGGCTCGGTCCTGACCTTCGGCGGTCAGAACACCGGCTCACAACGCTTCACCCTGGAGGGAACCATCTTTGAAAACTAAACTGCATCGTTGCCTGCGCTCATTCTGGGAACTGGTCAGTGAAGTCCCGGGCTGGCCGAACGCGCCCACCTCCCGGCGCATCCGGCGCACCCTGCCGGTGGCCCTGCCTTTCATCGGCATCCTCGGCGTCTTCGCCGCCCAGGCCCTCGTCATCGAGCCCGCCCGCGACCAGGTCCGCCTGCAATACGACGAGCTGCGCTTTCTCGACAGCGAGATCGTCCGGCTGCGCGAATCCTGCGCCACCGGGGAGGCCGACGCGGTCTTTGCCCGGGCCCGCGACGAGCGCGCCCGCCTCTTTGCCGCCCCCGAAGCCATCGAACCCTGGCTCGACACTCTCGCGCCCACGATCCGCGACCTCGGCTGGCGCGCCTCCTTCCACGCCTACGACAGCACCCTCAACGAAACCGACCCCGGCGCCGCCATCGCCTACACGCCGGCCCTGGGCAAGCTCCAGGCGTTGCCCGACAACCCCAACCGCGTCGTCACCCTCAGCCACGCCCTGGAGAAGATCACCCAATCCAACAAGCGAATCGACCTCACGCGGCTCGTTGTCCGCGCCGATATACAGGGACGTCCGCAAGTCGAAATCAACCTCCGCATCCCCCATCTGCTCGCCGATGCGCAAACTGCTCAATAACCCCTGGATCGTCGCCGGCCTCGCCCTCACTGCCATCCTCTCGATCCTCTGGTCTCCGGACACCGCGACGGACTCCGCCGCGGCGCCGGCCTATGCCGACACCGATCCCACGGCCCTTCCGGACGAGTTTTCCAGCGAGTTCGACGACAACTTCGACACGCCCGCATCCGCACTCGCCCAACGCTCTCTCGCCGAGCTTGTCGCCGCCATCAAGGTCTCCGACACCGTCTTCGATCCTTTCGCCCCCCGCGACGGCGAGCTTCCCGCCGCCCCCCTGCCGGCCGAATCCAAGGCCGACACCACCCCGGAAGCTCCGCAACGCAAAGCCATCGTCTCCGCCGTCTGGATCCAGGGCCCGGTGGCCCTGGCCGTCGTCAACGACCGCATCTGCGCTCCCGGCGCCGACATCGGCGACCTGCACATTCACGCCATCGACGCCGAAGGCGTGTGGGTCAGCCACCCCGGCGGCCGCGATTTCATCCCGGTCGGCAACACCCTCTCCTACCGTGGGGACGCCCACGGTCCATCGGGCGTCCACGCCCAGACAACCCTCGCCCACCATGAAAGCTGACTGCCCACGATCATGGATTCTGCTCGCGGCGATCTGGCTGCTCGGCCCCGGCCTGCTTCAGGCCCGGGATGCCGAACCGCCAGCCGACAGCCGGGAACCGCTCTTCACCTTCCGCGCCGAAGGCGTGCCGATGAAACAGGCGCTCGCCATGTTCGCCCGCGCCAACGGACTCAATATCGTCCCCGACCTCGACATCGAGGGCGAGGTCACCGTCGAATTCCACGACCTGCCGCTTGACCTCGCCATGCAGGCCCTGCTCGAGGCCCATGGCTACTACTTCGTCAAAGACGGGCCGCTCATCCGCGTTCGCCAGCGCGAGACGCGCCTGTTCCATATCGACTACATCCAGTCCATCCGCGCCGGACAGGGATCCAGCGCCGTGCAGATCTCCTCCGGCGGCGGGCTCTCCGGTTCCGGCGAATCCGGCGGCGGCTCCGCCTCCGGCTCCGAGAGCGAAGGCTCCACCATGACCGTCACCGCCAACGCCACGGTCGACTTCTGGGGTGACCTCCGGGAACAGCTCGAATCGATGATCTCCGAGGACGGATCGGTCACGATCAACCGCCTCGCCGGCACCGTCCTCGTCTCCGACATCCACCGCAACATCCTGCGCATCGCCGACTACCTCGAGAGCATCACCCGCAGCGTCGTCCGCCAGGTGGACCTCGAAGTGCAGATCTACGAAATCGCCTTCTCCAACGAGCGGCAGCTCGGCATCGACTGGAGCCGTCTCGGCGAGCAGTTCGGCACCCGTTTCCAGACCGGGCTCATCGTCCGCAACCCCGTCTTCGGCGGCGAGCCCGCCTCTCCGGGCCTCCGCATCGAGCATGACTTCGGCGACGGCATCCAGGGCGTGCTCGAGGCCCTCGAAGAACAGGGCGACCTGCGCGTGGTCTCCAAACCGCGGCTGCGCACGCTCAACAACCAGCCCGCCGTCGTCCGCGTCGGCCAGGATTTCCCCGTTTTCATCCGCCAGTCCCTCGCCTCCACCGGCAACACCCCCATCATCACCACCAACGAGACGATCCAGACCGTCACCGTCGGCACCGTCCTGTCCATCACCCCGCAGGTTTCCGAAGACGGCCTCATCACGCTCGACCTCTCGCCCGCGGTCACCCGGCTCGTTCGCATCGAGGAAAGCGCCTCCGGCGACACCAGCGCCCCGGTCATCGACATCCGTCAGGCCTCCTCGATCGTGCGTCTGCGCGACGGCGACACCGTCGTCATGGGGGGGCTCGTCCAGGACGGCGAATCCACCTCCGTGCGCAAGATCCCGCTGCTCGGCGACATCCCCTTGCTCGGGAAGCTCTTCTCCGGCGAACAGAAGACCCGGGAGCGCTCCGAACTGATCTTCTTCCTCACCCCGCGCATCGTCACCGAAAACGAGCAAAGTGCCACCGTCCCGGCCGTGGCCAGCGTCCCGTGAGCACCGCCAAGACACAGTCCCGGATCTTCCCCACGATCAAAGTCCTCCTCGTCGAGGACGAGCCCATCACCGCGGCCACCACCCGGCGCATCCTCACCCGGCGGGCCGAGGAGCGCTTCATCGTTCTCCACACCTCCCTGCTGAGCGAAGCCCTCGAAATACTCGAGCGCGAGAGTATCGACATCGTCCTGCTCGATCTCAACCTCCCCGACAGCGAGGGTCTCGAAACGCTCGCGCGCGTCACCGAACACGCCCCGGAAATCGCCGTCGTCGTCCTCACCGCCACCGAGGAAGACGAGATGGGCGTGCGGGCCGTCCAGCTGGGGGCGCAGGATTTCCTCGTCAAGGGCAGCTTCAACGACGCCTTCCTCCAGCGCTGCGTCCTCTACAGCGTCGAGCGCCACCGCCTCCAGCGCACGATCCGCCAGCTCGCCATCCTCGATGAGCTCACCGGGCTCTACAACCGCCGCGGCTTTCATTCCCTCAACGAGGACATTCTCGCGCGCGTGCGCGACGGCGAGGCCCGCGGCTTCATCGCCTACTTCGACCTCGACGACTTCAAGGGCATCAACGACAGCCTCGGCCATCAGGCCGGCGACGAAGCGCTCATCGAATTCGCCGTCACCCTGCGCGAAGTCTTCCGCAAAGACACCCTGCTCTGCCGCCTCGGCGGCGACGAATTTCTCGCCATGGGCATCGAAACCCGCCCGGGACTCGTCGCCCAGACCATCGAAACCCTCGATAAAATCCTCGAGGAGCGCAACAACGAGCCCGGCCGCCGCTACCACCTGAAGACCTCCCGCGGGATCCATTACTTCACCGCAAACGAGGCCCACGACATCGCGCTGCTTCTCGCCATCGCCGACGCCCGTCTCTACCGCAACAAACAGGAGCGCCACGCCGCCGGGCTCCGCCAAAGGAGGGCTTCCGCATGAATCCGCCCGCCTTCAAGGATCCCGGCTTCGAAATGGCCGTCCGCCTGCGCAAGGTCATCGACGTGCGCGAAAACACGCTCGCCGGCCATCTCGACCGCGTCGCCGCCTACAGCTGCGCCATCGCCCGGATGCTCGGCCTGCCGGAGGACATGGTCGAACAGCTCAACTACGCTGCGCCGTTGCACGACATCGGCAAATTGCTCCTCGACACCGCCATCATAGACACGCCCACCCGCCTCAATCGACGCGAGAGGGCCGTGATGGAGACGCACACCACCCTCGGCTTTGACATCCTCAAAGACAGCCAGTGGCCCGTGATCCAATGCGCGGCCCGCATCGCCCGCTCGCACCACGAGAACTGGGACGGCTCCGGCTACCCCGACGGCCTCGCCGGCACGGACATCCCCCTCGAGGCCCGCATCGTCGCCGTCGCGGACGTCTACGACGCCCTCCTCTCCGAACGCTCCTACAAACGCGCCTGGACCCTGAAAGAGACCCTTGGCGAAATTCAGCGCCTCAAAGGCATCAAGTTCGACCCCGAAATCATCGATCAGTTTCTGAAACACCTTCCGGAACCCATCGCCTCGGCTGCCTGAAACCGCCTCATGTCTCAACCGCTCTCCACCGACTCCCCGGGCACACACCGTCTCGAGCCGGACTACGCAGCCGGATTTCTCGGCGCCAGCGACGTCGCCCAACTCTGGCAACAGGCCACCCGTGCCCAGGCCCCCGCCGAGGGCGCCACGGCCGAGAGCGCCCGCCTCCTGCACATCCCCAGCCAGCACGTCTTTCACACCGTGGGGGAAAACCGGCACCACACCATCGTCGGCACCTGGACGCTGCGCGGCATCCTCGATTGCATGCGCTCGGTCGCCCTCGAGCCCTCGGTTCTCGGCGAGATCGACGCCGGCGCGATCTGCCATCCCGGCCTCGAATCCCACTTTCCCTCCCTCCTGCCCGACACCATCCACCTCGGCGGTGCCGGCCGGATCGCCTACCGCCCGGCACCGGACGATCCGGCCCTCGGCGATGACGACGCCTATTTCGAAGCGCTCGCCCAATACTGGTCTCTGCGCGCCGTCAGTCCGGCCAGCGACCAGCGGGATCGCACCAACGCCCTCTCCGCCGCCGCCTTCGCCACCGCCGGGCGCAGCATCAAGGCCCGCGACGCCTTCTCCCACCTGAGCGCCTACGAAATCGAAACGCGCGCCCGCCACATCGGCATGGTCGCCGGCGACCTCTTCATGCGCACCCTGGCCTGGACCGCCATCCTTACCGGCCCGAAACCCATGCGCGCCTTCAACGCCATCGTCGCCTGGTGGGCCACGGCCACACTCATGCCCCGGCCCTTCCGGCTCGGGCTGCTCACCCGCTGCCTCGGCAACCCCTCACTCACCGTGTGCCTGCTCGCCGCCGATGCCGCCTATCCGCGCCTGCGCGCCGCCGCCGCCCAGCGCGCGCTCAACACCGCCACGCTCCCTACCGACGGCGTCAAATACGCCCCCGCGGCCACCGGCTTCATCCCCCACGGCATCCCGGTCCGCGACATTGCGGGGCTGCTGCACGGTATCCCGGTCTTCGTGCCCCCTCCCGGGCCCACGGGCGGAAACTGGTCGCTGCTCATCCCCGTGCGTCTCCCCGAGAGCACCGCGCCCAAACTCCTGCCCGGTCTCCCCGCCTTGCGAAGAGCCCCGGGAGAGAGCGCCGCCGACATTGCCCTGATCCACATCGGCGACGGCAGAGAGCGCGGCGACGCCGAGGTAACCGTCAGCTTTCTCGACAGCCGGACCTCGGTCAAAACCGACGAAGAGGCCGCCGGCCCGGAGGAGGCACGCGTCCTGCGCTGGCTCGGCGCCCTGTGCAGCGCCCACAAGCTATAGCGGAACAGTCCCCCCGCCCGCCAACCGAGCCCCCCGCGTCCCGCTCCGCCTCCCGCGTGGCACGTCGGCCGCCCTTTCAGCAGCGCCCGCGCTCTCCAACGCCGAAAGGCTGGCGGGAATAAACCGGGCGGCCACAGTTTCCCAACAGGCATATGCACGATGAGGTTTTCACAGCTCTGGTGGACGATTTCTACGCGCCGCTCTACCGTTTCGCGCTGAGCCTGGCGAGAAACTCCGCCGACGCGTGCGACCTCACCCAGCAGACCTTCTACCCCTGGGCCACCAAGGGGCACATGCTGCGGGACCGCTCCAAGGTGAAGACCTGGCTCTTCACCACCCTCTACCGCGAATTCCTTCGCAGCCGGAAACGAAACAGCCGCATGCAATCCCTCGAGGATCTGTCACCGGCTGAGCAGGACCCGCCGGACATCGAGCCCGAAAAAGTCGAAAATCTCGATCACAACCTCGTGATGGACGTGCTCCAGGAGGTCGACGAAACCTTCCGCGCTCCGCTCACCCTCTTCTACCTCAAAGATCTCTCCTACAAGGAAATCGCCGAGATCCTCGACGTGCCGATCGGCACGGTCATGTCGCGCCTTTCCCGCGGAAAGGCCCACCTGCGCTCCGCCCTCCAATCCCGTCTCGCCGGCTCGAAAGTCGTCGAGTTTCCCCGCGCCAAAAACCAATGAAACCCGAGGAAGCCAAATTCATCCTCCGCGCCTATCGCTGCGACCGGGCGCATCGGCACGATGCGCTCTTTGCCGAGGCCCTCGCCGAAGCCAACAGCGATCCAGCCCTGCTCGAGTGGCTCGCCCGCGAACAGGCCTTTGACGCCGCCATCGCCGAGAAGGTCGAAAAAGTCGCCCCGCCACCCGACCTGCGCGACAACATCCTCGCCGGCATCCGCGCCTCGCGCGGCCAGCCATCCCGCAACATCCGCTTGCCCCTGTGGATCATCGCCGGCGCGATCGCGGCCGCGATGGTCGTCGCCTTCACCATCCCCTCGCTGCTGCCTTCGCGGCACTCCCTCGCCGGGAAAGCACCCGGCTCACTCGCGCAGGCCGGCGCCACCGCCACCGGCGGCAGCCATGCCTTCGACCCGACCCGGCTGGCCCGGTTCGCCGTGGAAAACCTCGTGCACGGACCGCATCGGCACGTCACCGAGGCGGCGGCGTTGAACCTGGAGCAGGCCCTCTCCATGAGCCAGCGGGCCCTGACCAGCACTGACGGCCTCGACTTCGTCAACCTCCTCGAAGTCGGCTGCCAGACCTTTCCCCTCGAAGACCGGCAGGTCGTCGAGATCTGCTTCAAGCGCGACGGCCGGTGGTATCACCTCTACGTCACCCGCTGCGAGCAGACGCCGCCTTCCGGCCCCATCGTGGCCGAACATGACGGCATCAGCGTCGCCACCTGGGCGGACGGCAGAAATGTCTTTGCCGTCGCCACCCGGGCCGGACCGGACGCGATTCGCCGGGTGATCTGACCGAAAGCGCCCCCTCGCTCCTCCACGCGCGGCAGCGACCGCCGCCGCGCTCGTCTCGTGCCGGGAAACCCTATCCCGCGAAGGTGAACGCCGGGACGCCGGCCACGCCCGGACGCGCGACAAAGATACCGCCGGAAAACGGCCGCTCGGCCAATGCCGCTTCGTCGAGCCCGATGCGCGCCGAGGTGATATACAAGTCGCGCAGCTCGGGACCGCCGAAGGCGCAGGCCGTCGTCTGCAGCGCCGGAACCTCGACCTTTTCGAGAACGCGACCGGTGCGCGGGTCGCAGCAAACCACCCCGCTCCCGCCCCAGAGGGCCACCCAGAGATTGCCATCCGCATCGATGGTCATCCCGTCGGGCCGCCCCTCGTCGCCGGAAAACTTCACCACCTCGCGCCGGTTGCTGATCGCGCCGGTGTCTGGATCATAATCGAACGCGCTGACTGCGAGCGTGGGCGTATCGATATAGTAGAGCGTCGACTCGTCGGCGCTCCAGGCGAGGCCGTTGGACGTGCCGGTGCCCTCGAGCACCGGGGCGAAACTGAAGTCGGGCTCGATCCGGTAGAGCGTGCCGGGCACGCGCGGTTTGGTCATACCCATCGTGCCGGCGAAAAGGCGGCCACGCGGATCGCATTTGCCGTCGTTGAAGCGCAGTTCTTCGCGCCCGCCGGCAGGGTCGCAGCGCAGCTCGAAACGTCCCGTTTCCGTATCCAGGATACCGATTCCGCGATGCACGGCGAGAACGAGCCCGCCGACGCGGCGCGGCACGACCGTGCCGACACGCTGCCCGATCGCCCACCGTTCGTTGCGGCCGGAGACCGGATCGAACCGGTTGACGGCGCACCCTTCGATGTCGACCCACAAGAGCCGCCCGTCATGCCAGAGGGCGCCCTCTCCCAATTCGGCTTTCGCGTCCAGAGCCAGTTCTGCAGTAATCATCACCGGGCACCGTAGGCGGTGGTGGTTCCGATGAGCAACACGCGTTTTCGGACGCGCTCTCAGACGGCATCGCCGCAATCATCCTCCGGCTCCGGTTCACGCTCGCGATCCTGTTCGTGGGCGAAGAGCAGTCGTCCGGTCTCCTCCATGTCGAGCGCCTCATTGAGCCATTCCCGGATTCGCTCAAGCGAGTGGCGGGCCCCCCGCTCCTCGAGCCGGTCCAGCAGCGCAAAGAACGAACCTTGGGCATCGTCTTCCCCCGGCAGCAGGCGCCAGCGGCCTCCTTTCCAGTCATAGTAGAGCCGGTCGAGGTCGTAACTGTAGGGCTTGCGCAGGTCGCGCAGCAGCACCCGGAGCATCGCGCGCGGACATCCGGCCGCCACGAGCCCGCCCAGAAAACGCACCTCTGCCTCCGCGCTCTCATCGAGCTCGCCGACGCCCGCCGGATCGAAACTGAGAAAGCCATCACGGAAGAGACGGGTGATCTCCCGCCGGGGCAGCTCGATCTCTTCGCAAAGGACGGCGATGTCGCGCGCAAAGAGCGGCACCTGTTTGCTGGTGACGCGCGCCATTTCGGGATCCTGGGGGGAAAGCGTCATCGCGCGAAGCGGGGCAAGGGGGAAAGGGGGCAACGAACAGGGCAGGCTACCCGCAAACGGCCCCCGCACAAGCCGCCTCGGTGGACACCGCCGCGAGAATAGCCCTGAAAAACGGCTGCGGGATTCACCGACCGCCCTGCGGGCACGTCGCAACAACGCCAGCGCCGGCCGGGTTGCCGCAGAAAATACGATGCCGCGATTCGAATCGCCGCCAGACGACACCACACACCGTCCGGCACCCACCACGCCCCAACGAGCGGTCGCCCCAGCTCCCTGGAATCGGGCCTTCGGCCCTCGTGGCCTCCGTTGGCATCCGGGCGAAGTGCCTGGGCCGGCCATGGCCTTCGCCCACACCGAATCGTCAGTCGAATTCGCGACGCAGCGTGCGGTTCATCAGGGCGGAGAGGGCCTCGCGCGGTTCGCGGCCTTCATAGAGGACGGCGTGAACCTGCTCGAGAATCGGCGCCTGGATCCCCTTTTCGAGGCAGAGCTGGTGCACGGATTCACAGGTGCGGTGGCCCTCGACCACGGTCCGCCGTCCTTCGAGCGCCTGTTGCGGCGTCGCCCCCTCACCTATCTGCTGCCCGAAGCTGCGATTGCGGCTCCATGAGCCGTAGCAGGTCGCCACGAGATCGCCGTAGCCGCTCAGTCCCATGAACGTCTGGTCGCGGGTCCCGAGGCTTCGGCCGATGCGGATCATTTCGGCGAGGGCGCGGGTGAGGAGCGCCGCCTTGGCGTTGTCTCCAAGACCGAGACCGTCGCTCATGCCCGCGGCGATCGCATAGACATTCTTGAGACCTCCACCCAGCTCGGCGCCGACGAGGGCGTCGCTGGTGTAGAGGCGCAGGGAGGGGCCGCTCATCCCGGCCTGCACGGCATCGGCGAAATCGCTGTGGCGGCTCGTGGCCAGGAGCAGCGCGGTCGGTTTGCCGGCCGCGACTTCTTCGGCATTGCTCGGACCGGTGACGGTGCCGACCTCGAGGTCGCCCAGGATTTCCGAGGCGATCGCGCTGGGGGTCTTGTACGTGCCGATTTCGACACCCTTGGCGAGACTGAGCACGAGCCGAAGGGCCCGCGCACTGCCCCGCCCGGCCTGAATGCGCTCACACCATTCGCGAATCCCGACGACGGGACTGGCGAGCACGGCGACGTCCGCCTCCATGAGCACCGGCTTGAGCTCGAAACCGATCTGCAGGTTCTCCGGAAAACGAAAGCCCGGCAGATAGTCGCTGTTTTCCCGCTGCTCGCCGAGGGCGATGGCGTGCTCGAAACGCCGCGGGACGAGAGTGACGGTGTGCCCGAGGCGCACCAGATGCAGCGCAAAGGCCGTGCCCCAGGCTCCGGCTCCAAGAACGCAGATGTTCATGACGGTGAGATTAGGAAATCCGGCCGACGCACGGCAACCGCATTGGCGCGGCGCTTTCCGTGACAACCGCAGGCTTCGGGTCTTTCAGCCGCGCTCTTCGGCGATCACCTCGTTGGCGAGCATTTGATCGAGCGTCTGACGGCGACGGATGAGCACGGGCGTGCCGTCCGCACGCACGAGCACCTCGGGCGCCTGCGGGAAGGAGTTGTAGTTGATCGTGCTCATCGCCGAGCAGTAGGCGCCGGCCCCGCCGATCACGAGATAGTCGCCGATCTTCGCCTCGCGCAGCGGCCGCGGTTCGAGCGCTTCGGGGTCGCCGGCTTTCGGTGTGAGCATGTCGCCCGACTCGCAGCAGTGTCCGGAGACGATGTAGGCCATCTCGAGCGCCGGGGTGTCTGCCACCGCCGCGTCGCGCGGGACGACACGCATGGGATGCTGCGCGCCGTAGAGGGAGGGACGGCAGTTTTCCGTCATGCCTGTATCCAGTTTCAGAAAACGGTAACCGTCCGCCCCGGTATCGGTCATGTCCTGTATCGTGGCGATGATGACGCCGGTGTTGGCGACGAGGTAGGTGCCGGGTTCGATCTCGAGGTGGATCTTGCGGCCCGTGCGCGCG
>RFJS01000379.1 GCA_003694825.1 Verrucomicrobiota bacterium
AAGGCCAACCGTCTGCTCGGGTGGAAAAACACCGTCCCCTTCGAAGAGATCGTCCGCCGTCTGGTCGAAAGCGAGCTGGCCAGGCTCGGCTGATCCGGCACCACAATACCGTTGACCTCGCGGCGTCTGTTTCCGCGATTCGAACCTTTGATTTCATGAAACGAGCCCTCATCACAGGCATCACCGGCCAGGACGGTTCCTACCTCGCGGAGTTTCTCCTCGCGAAAGGCTATGAAGTTCACGGCATCGTCCGCCGCTCCAGCTCGGTCAACCGCACCCGCATCGACCACCTGCACGGCTACGAACATTCCGACGACAAGCGCCTGTTCCTTCACTACGGCGACCTCGCCGACAGCGTCGCGCTGGTCAAGCTGCTCTACGCCATCAAACCGGACGAGGTCTACAACCTCGCGGCCCAGAGCCACGTGCGCGTCAGCTTCGACGTCCCGGAGTTCACCTGCGACATCACCGGCGTGGGCGCCGCCCGGATCCTCGAGGCCATCATCGAATCGGGCATCGGCAAGCACGTGAAGTTCTACCAGGCCTCCTCCTCGGAGATGTTCGGCAAGGTCCAGGCCGTGCCCCAGACCGAGACGACGCCCTTCTACCCGCGCTCGCCGTATGCCTGCGCCAAGGCCATGGCCCATTGGCTCACGGTCAACTACCGCGAGTCCTACAACCTGTTCGCCTGCTCGGGCATCCTCTTCAACCACGAGTCGCCGCGGCGCGGCGAAAACTTCGTCACCCGCAAGATCACCCTCGCCGCCGCCCGCATCAAGCTCGGCCAGCAGAAGGACCTCTACCTCGGCAACCTCGACTCGCGCCGCGACTGGGGTTTCGCCAAGGAGTATGTCGAGGGCATGTGGATGATGCTCCAGCAGGACAAGGCGGATGACTACGTGCTCGCCACCAACGAAACCCACACGATTCGAGATTTCCTCGACGCCGCCTTCGGCTACGTCGACCTCGACTGGCGCGACTACGTCAAGTTCGACGAACGCTACCTGCGCCCGGCCGAGGTCGACCTGCTCATCGGCGACTACTCCAAGGCCAAAGCCACCCTCGGCTGGGAGCCCAAAACCCGCATGAAAGCCCTCGCCGAACTCATGGTCCAGGCAGACCTCGACGCCGCCTCGGGCAAGCAGACAGAGGGACCGCGTCCCTGAGCCGGGTTTCACAATCACTGGGTAGCCCCATGAACGCGCCTCAATCCAAGGCACCCTCGTTTTGGAGACTGCTCAACCCCGTGCTGCCGTTTGCCTGCATCTGGAAGTACCGGGAGCTGATCTGGCAGTTCACGATACGAAACATCGAGATGCGGCATCGCGGGAGCATCTTCGGCGTGGTCTGGTCCGTTCTGAACCCGTTGCTGCTGCTCACGCTTTACGTATTCGTTTTCGGCTTCATCTTCGGCGGAAGCTTTGGAGTCATTCCGAACGAATCACGCTGGAATTACGGCCTCGGGATCTTCGTCGGGCTGGTGTTCTTCCATCTCATCGCGGAGGCGCTCGCTTTCGCTCCCGGAGTCATCGTGTCGCAGCCGAATTTCGTCAAAAAGGTCGTGTTCCCGTTGGAAGTGCTGCCGATCGCGACGATCGGAGCCTCGCTCTTTCATATGATGATGAGCCTGGCCCTGGTGCTGGTCGGCCTGGCGATCGGCGGCGGAACGTTTTCCCTGGGGATGCTTCAGCTTCCGTTGATTATTTTCCCGCTGACGGCTTTCGCCCTCGGTCTGACCTGGCTGATCTCAGCATTGGGCGTGTTTTTCCGGGATATCGGCCAGCTGGTGAATGTCGTGGTGACCGGGCTCATGTTTGCCAGCGCGATTTTTTATTCCTCACACAAGATCCCGAAGGAGGCGTGGACGTTTCTGCGTTTCAATCCGCTGATCCATTTCGTCGAGATGGCGCGCGATGTGATTCTGTGGGATCGACCGATCGATCTCACGGTCGCGGCGGTGCTGAATGTGATTTCCCTTGTCGTCATGACTCTCGGTTACGCGGTCTTTCAACGCCTGAAACCTGCATTTGCCGATGTCATCTGAGAAGGCATCTTCCTCTGAGGGGCACAACGAGGTGCTCATTCGTGCGCAGGGTCTCACCAAGACCTACCGGATCTGGGACCGCCCATCATCGCGGCTCCTGGCGCCAACCCAGGAATTTCTGTCGCGGATGTTTCCGGCGCACTCAAAGCCCGCCGCCTACCTTCGCCGGCGTGCGTCCAGTCACTACCGCGATTTCCACGCGCTTCAGAATGTCTCTTTCACCTTGTCCAAGGGCGAATCGCTCGGCGTCATCGGGCGAAACGGCTCAGGAAAAAGCACGTTGCTGCAAATCCTTGCCGGCACGCTCCGGCCCACGGAAGGTGAGTGTATCGTCCGAGGGCGAGTCGCAGCGCTGCTCGAACTCGGATCCGGGTTCAATCCGGAATTCACCGGGCGGGAAAACGTGATGCTGAATGGGGCGATCCTCGGTTTCTCCCGCGAGGAAATGGAGAAACGGTTTTCCGCCGTGGCCGAGTTCGCGGACATCGGCGAGTTCATCGACCGGCCGGTGAAAACCTACTCGAGTGGCATGATGATCCGCCTCGCCTTTTCGGTGCAGACGATGGTCGATCCGGATATCCTCATCATCGACGAGGCACTCTCGGTCGGGGATGTGTTTTTCCAGCAAAAGTGTTTTCGCCGGCTCGACGACCTGCGCCAGCGCGGGGTGGCGACAATTCTCGTGTCGCACGGCATGAATATCATCGAGCAGTATTGCGATCGGGCAATCCTGCTCAATCACGGCCGGGTGCACGCCATGGGCAGCGCGCCGGAGGTCGTCAAACAGTTCTACCTCGTCCACCGTGACGCAGACCGTACCGCAACTGCAACGAAGACGACGTCCCAGAAGAAAAAGAGCGCCGACGAAAACGGCGATGGTTGGCCGCCCGCAGAGGCCTTCTTCGACATCTCGGGCATCAAGCAAATCACCGACGGCACAGCACGCTGTCTATCTGTCGGCGTCACGGATGAAACAGGAACTCCCCGCCACTACTTCGAACAAGGTGAAACCGCCCATTTCTATTTCGAATACGAGTTGCTCCGCGATATCGAAACGCCGGTCGTCGGGATGCTGCTTTTCAATGACAAGGGCATCATCGTGCATGGGAAAAACTCGCTGGAATACGGGGTCTCCCTTCCCCATGCGATCAAGAGCGGAACCACCCTTCGCTTCCGGCAAACTATAAAACTGGATATCCAGGTTGGCGAGTACACGATCGAGGTCGGCATAGCATCCATCCTCAACAGTAACTTGAGATTCGCCGCGGATATGACCCATCAACAACTGACCGATTGCGTCATCCGCCATTGTCATCTCACTGCCATCGGCCCCATCGAGATCGGTTTCCGCAAACACGGGAAGCCGGTGCAACTGCTCCACCACGGCGTCGCTAACCTCGAAGGCACCATAAAACTGCTCTCCAGGATATGACGAGCGAGAACACGCGAGTTTGCTGGTGCCAGTGCAAAACGCTACGCCCGTTCGGCGGTGGCTACCTTCATTGTGCACGCTGCGAGTCGCTGGTCTTCGAGAAGCTGCCGGATGACGACCTTGCGGTGATAAACGATGAAGACGGCGACCTGTACGGTAGAAACTATTACCTTCAACATCTCGTCAAAGACTTCGGCTATCCCGATCTTGACACGCGACTTCGCAGCGATCTTCCCGAACGATGCCTGCACTGGCTGATTACTCTACTTAAATACAAAAGGCCTGGCGCCAAGATTCTCGAACTCGGCTGCGGACACGGGGCGTCAGTAGCGCTGTTTCGTGCCGCGGGATATGACGCGACCGGCCTCGAGCTAAGTCCGTGGCTGGTAGCTTTCGCACAGGAAAAGTGGCAAATCCCCGTGCTACAAGGCCCGCTCGAGCAGCAGAATATCGAGCCTGGTAGCCTTGATGCAATCGTCGCATTCGATGTCTTCGAGCACCTCATCGACCCCCAGAAAACAGCCAATCTGTGCGCATCCCTGCTCAAAAAAGATGGTATTCTCATCATTCAGACGCCGGAATACCCAGCACGGACTTCGTTCGAGGAGCTGAGAAAACAGAATCATCCGTTCCTCACACAGCTCAAACCAGTAGAACACCTTCACCTCTTCAGCAATCAGGCGGCACGCAAGCTGATGAGGAACGCCGGCCTAACGTGGTTCGTAAACGAGCCCGCCATCTTCGCGCACTATGATCAATACTTCGTTGCATCCCGCAAGAAGCCGGCGGTGATTGAGGCGAAAGAGATGGAAGAGTCTCTTCGGAGGACCGTCCCGGGCAGGCTCGTTCAGGCAATGATCGATCTACGGGCCGGGGCGGCCCGGAACAACGATTCTCAATCGCTTCAGTGCCAACTTGCGGAAGCCCAGGCCGACAGAGCAGAACGTTTGCGAGTTATTTCTCGCCAGGGCGAAGAGATCACCCGCCTGCAGCAACTCGTTCGCGAAACCGAAGAAGACCGGGATCGCTGGCAGACCCGCGCCAGCGAGGCCCGCGAGGAGCTCGGCCGCGTGCTTGCGGAATTTGACGCGCGACTGAAGGAACTCGCTGCACTTTACGAGCGCGCGACACGGGTTGAGAACGACCGAAAACTGGCTCGCGCCCAGTTGGCAGATCTGCAAAAGCACTTCGAAGCTGCGGAAGCCGATCGCGCAGAGTGGCTCAAGGTTATCGAATCACAAGGTACACAAATCGGCGAGCTTCAGGCCTCCATCGCAAGCTACCTGTCAGAACTCGAGGAAACTCGTGACTACGCGAAACAGCTGGAGCAGAAAATCGGATTCCTGGAGGGGATCGTCGCAGCCACGGAAAAAGAACGCGACAAGTGGCTCGCCCGTACCCAGCAGGCGGAACCCGAGCTGGAGGCGAAGATCGCGGAGGTCCGGGCGCTCGCCCAGCAACTGGCGGATTCCGAGCGCGCTCTGGCGGCCCAACGTGAGAACAGCCGCCAACTCGAAGCTCGGGTCGCTGCCCTGGAAACCGATCTCGCCGAAACGCGCGTCCAGCACGCGGCAGCCTCGGCCGCATCGGACACCGCCAACCGCGCACTCAGCAACCTGCTCGCCAAAGTGGCGACTTTGCGGAGGAGCCGCCTTTACACGGCCCTCCGAAAACTGGGACTCGTGCCCCGAGTTTAGTAATCCGGCAATAAAATACTAGCGTAATCTGGATTTATCTGAAAGGCTAGGGTCATGGACAGACGAAGCAGCAAACCGGAGGTATTAATGGAGTTGAGA
>RFJS01000380.1 GCA_003694825.1 Verrucomicrobiota bacterium
CGCAAGCCCCTCTTCGGCTACCCGATCATCGTCTTCTCCGGCGCCGTCATTGGTTTCCTCGGCTTCGCGGTGTGGAGCCACCACATGTTCACCACCGGCATGGGCAAGATCGCCAACACCGCTTTCGCACTGGCCACGATGACGATCGCCGTGCCCACGGGCGTGAAGATCTTCAACTGGATCGGCACCCTCTGGGGCGGCAGCATCCAGACGCGCCTGCCGATGATGTATGCGCTCGGCTTCATCTGGATGTTCATGATGGGCGGCTTCACCGGCATCATGCACTCCGCCGCGCCGGCCGATTCCCAGCAGCAGGACAGCTATTTCGTCGTGGCCCACTTCCACTACGTCCTCATCGGCGGCAGCATTTTCTCCCTGCTCGCCGGCCTCTACTACTGGCTGCCGAAGATCACCGGTCGCATGGCCTCCGAAGGCATCGGCAAGCTGCTGTTCTGGGTCGTCTTCGCGGGCTTCAACATCGCCTTCTTCCCGATGCACTTTCTCGGGCTCAACGGCATGCCCCGCCGCACCTACACCTACGCCGAAAACCTCGACTGGAACACCTGGAACTTCGTCTCCACCATCGGCGCCCTGCTCCTCGGCGCGGGTATTTTCTCGGTGATTCTGCACGTGCTCCACTCCGCCCGGAAAGGCAAGGCCGCCGGCAATGACCCCTGGCATGCCCGCACCCTCGAATGGGCGATCCCCAATCCGCCGCCGGAGCACAATTTCGACACCCTCCCCGTCGTCCGCGCCCGCGATGCCTTCTGGTATGAGAAACACGCGGAAACGCCGGCGCCGGAGTCGAAGACCGCCCCGCACGAGCGCGAGCACGGCATCCACATGCCGGACCAGTCGTGGTTCCCCGGCCTCACCTCGCTCGGCCTGTTCATCCTCGGCCTGAGCATGGTCTTCAAGGGCACGATCACCGCCGCCCTCGGCCTCTGGCTGCCCTTCCCGCTGCTCGGGGCCGCCGTCGCCCTGCTCGGCATCTACCTCTGGGCCCTCGAGGGGCCCGGCGGCTACCACGTCCACCCCCACGGCAGGGACGGCGCCGCCGCCCACAACTGAAACCACTTTCACCCAGCCAACCGATTCCAGCCATGAGTCACGCCGCCACAGGCGAAATCGATCCCCACCTCGACCCGACCACCGCCACGGGCATCCCCAACAAAAAGCTCATCATGTGGGCTTTTCTCGCCTCGGACTGCATGTTCTTCGGGTCGCTTATCGCGACACACCTCGTGTATCGGCTCAACCCCATCCCGGGCAACGCCAACGCCACCGATACCTTCGACATCGAGCTGACGTCCTTCTCGACGTTCATCCTGCTGATGAGCTCGCTGATGATGGCGCTCGCCGTAAACGCCATCCAGAAGGGCAACCTGAAGAGCATGCGGCGCTGCCTCTACACCACGATCTTCTTCGGGCTGATCTTCCTCGGCTGCCAGGTCTACGAGTTCCATCACTTCGTCTACGAGAAGGGGCTCACCCTCGGCTCCAGCGTGTTCGGCTCGACGTTCTTCGTGCTCACGGGCACGCACGGCTGCCACGTCGCCGGCGGGGTGCTCTGGCTGCTCTCGCTCACGCTCTACTCCTACACCGGCCGCGTCGGCAAAGCCGAGGCGATCGATGTCGAGACCGCCGGCCTCTACTGGCACTTCGTCGACATCGTCTGGATCGTCATCTTCACGGTCGTCTACCTGATCGAATACGTGCCGCTGCACTGAGCCTTCCCGCCAACCGCCAATCGTTTCCGCCCATGGACATTCCCGCCCCCAACGCCGAACACCACGCCAGCAAGTATCACGTGTTCATGCAGATCGCCATGTTTCTGGCGATCGTCACGGGTATCGAGATCGTGATCATCTTCGTCCCGGTCAGCGATTTCGCCCAATACGCGACGCTGGCCGTCCTCTCGCTCGTGAAGTTCCTCGCGGTGATTTTCTACTTCATGCACCTGCGGTGGGACCGCGTCTTCTGCACGGTGCTTTTCTTCATCGGCCTGATCCTCGGCACAGGCACGCTTCTGGCCCTGGTTGCCCTGTTCAAGACCGACCGCACCGAGCTGAACCTCGAAGCCGAGACAGCCGCCCTCGCGCCGCAAGCGGCCCTGGTCGAGACGACCGGCTGAACCGCACTGTCCGCTTTCCTCCCTCCATCCCACAAGGTGCCCGGCCCTACGGTCCGGGCGCCGTTTTATTTTGCCGGAGCGAACCGCGCCATCTGCAATAGCCGCCGTGGTCGACTGGACGCACTGGCACAATGAGCCCCTGCTCATCGGGGCGCTGACGCTCGCCTGCTGGGCCTACGCCCTCGCAGTCGGGCCGTGGCGCTTTCGCATCGCTCCCGGCGCGCCCTTCCCCGGACGGCAGGCCGCG
>RFJS01000381.1 GCA_003694825.1 Verrucomicrobiota bacterium
CACCGCGACAGGAGCGCGCCGCCTCTGCACATCCGCGCCCGTACCCATCCCATGGGCTCGCCCGCCCTGCCCGTCGGCCAAAATCGCCGCCCGCGCCACGTACCGGGAGTTCCCCCACACACTCGAGAGAAAGGCGGAGCGACTGCATGCCGCTCCGCCTCATAAACGCGAATTCCGGGTCCGGGTGACCGCAGCCCTACTTGTCCTCGAAAATATAGACTTCCGGCTTCTCACGCACTCCGGCCTCCGCCATCGCCGCCTTCAACTCCTTCGAGCGGAAAAATGCCTTCGCATTGGCGACGGAGTCCCACGAAAAAAGAATCACCACATTGTTCGGACTGCCGGCAATGTTTCCGACCTTGAACGATTTCTCGCCACCGGCCCGGCGGACCTTCCGGTAGCTGTCGAAAACCTCACGCCACCTGGCGTAGTTCTTCACTTTGTGACGCACAAACACACGGGTCATAGCATTTTCTGGGGATGCGAAGAAACCCTGGCGGTTCCTTCTCTGGTTGATGGATACGTCGCACCGATGATGCAGACGCAGGGGAGATTGCAGGTTATCCGCTCCTCCTTCCCAAGGGCAACGATTGTTTTTCACCCCGCCCCCGGCGCCTCACCCCAGCGGCACCGCCCCCAAAAAAAGCGTCCCTACTCAGTATCGACTCTTCCGGCACGAATCACCCACACCCGCAGAAAGAGCCCCCCTTCAACCTCGGCGTCCGCTCAGCCAATCCGCCGCTCCAACTCCTCGACCAGTCCCGCCGGAGACCATCCCGCCGCCCGCAGCTCCCGCAGGCCGAGCGCAGCATCCCGCTTGGCAAGCCTGCGCCCGCGCTCGTCGCGAACGAGCGGACAGTGATACCACGCCGGTGGCTGCAACCCAAGGGCCCGATAAAGCAGAAGTTGCCGCGCCGTCGAGAGCAGCAGATCCTCGCCCCGCACCACCTCCGTGATCTCCATCGCCGCATCGTCGACCACGACCGCCAACTCGTAAGCCGGGGCGTCGTCGCGACGCCACACGATGAAATCCCCGAAATCACGTCCGGCCACATAACCCTGTGGTCCGAGACGGCCATCGACGAACGCCACCACCTCGCCGTCCGGCACGCGAAACCGCCACGCGTGCGCCGCATCCACAGGCGTATCCGCATCCCGATGGCGGCATAACCCCGGATAGATCACCTCGCCACCCACCGCGTGCGGCGCATGCGCCGCGGCCGCGACATCGCGGCGCGAACAGGTGCACGGATAAACGGCGTTGGCGCTCCGCAGCCTCTCCAACGCCGCGCGATACAGCGGCATGCGCGCGCTCTGGTCATAAGGGACGAAGGGGCCGCCGACATCCGGCCCTTCATCCCAATCCAGACCCGCCCAACGCAGATCCTCGATCGCCGCCTCGACAAATCGCCGCCGGCATCGATGCGGATCGATATCCTCATTGCGATACACGAGGGTGCCGCCGGCCTCCCGGGCGCGAAGCCATGCGGTGCGAAAGGTCGCCAGGTGCCCCAGGTGCAGCGGTCCGGTCGGCGTCGGCGCGATCCGGCCACGATAACGTTGTCTTTGTGCGCTCGCCTTCATGCCACAGGTCGGGCCAACCGAAACGCCCTCGCACCCGGGGCGCAAGCCTCCCCGGTGCCTGCCGATACAGGG
>RFJS01000382.1 GCA_003694825.1 Verrucomicrobiota bacterium
ACCTTCGCCTTCATCACAGATCCTCCTTCATCGCCGGGATTCGAATGGTGAACACGCTTCCCTCTCCCGGCGTGCTTTCAAGATCGATACATCCGGCGTGCTTGCGCACGACAAACTCCACAATGCTCAACCCCAGGCCGACACCGCCGACGTGATCCGACAGCCGGGTGTGGGCCTGGTAGAAGCGCTCGAAAATCCGCCGCTGATCCTCCGGCGCGATGCCGATGCCCCGATCCTCGACGGAGAACACCACCGCCTCCCCGTCTCTGCGCACACCGAGGCGTATCCACCGGTTGGACCCGCCATATTTGCGCGCATTGTCCAGCAGGTTCCCCAGCGCCGTGCCCAGCGCCTCCGCGTCCGCCCGGATCCGCGGAAGACCGGACGCCGAATCCACCTCGAGCGTGCCGCCCCACTCCGGATGCCGCTCATGAAACACCCTCGCGGCCTCCGCCGCCACCTGCCCCGGATCGGCCGGCTCGAGTTCGAAACTGTCGCGGTCGCGCTCCATTCGCGAAAAGGAGAGAAAATTGCTGATGAGGTGCCCGAGGCGGCGATTCTCGCGCGAGATCAGCTCGAGGTATTCGCGCACGCGCCGCGGATCGGCGGCGCCATCCCGCAGCAGCGTATCCACCAGCAGCCGGATCGAGGCCACTGGCGTTTTCAGCTCATGCGAAACCGTCGCCACGAGATCATTTTTCAGCTCTGCCAGGCGCGCTTCCCGCCGCATTACCCGGTGCAGAAAAACCGCAAGCAGGCACGAAAGCCCCACCACCGCGGCACCGACAAAGGCCAGCCAATAGACTTCCCGGTCGATGCCCGACAACGCATCCCCGCCCTCCGCCGGCACAAACGCAATGCGCCACGCCGCAAATGGCTCGGGCAGCCGCAAGTGGCCGCCGGCCAGCGCGACAGCGGCGCCGCCGTCCTCGTCCCCAACACCCTCGAGCGCCAGCCGCCCGCCGGCCCTTGCCGGCACGGCTGCCAGCCATCCGGCGAGCATCCGCTCGACCCGGTCAGCCCGCAGCACCGCCGTGGCCTGCCCTTCGACCAGCGCGACACCGAGCAGGTCCGCCATCCACCGCTCCGCGCCCTCGGGGCTCTTCCCGCCCGCCTGCTCGCGGAGCGCGAGCCAACGCAGCCCCACGTGCGCGAAATCCCGGGCCCGTTCCACCTCGGCATCCGCGCCGAGATCCGCCAATCGCCGCAGGAGAAAGGCTGCCTGCGCCAGCGGCATCTCTCCCCTCAGCCAGGCAGTCATGACAACGCTCCGCAGCTCTTCCCGCAATCGGCGTGCCGCGACCGGTGCATCCTCCGCTTCCACCGCCTTCAAGAGCTCGAACGGTTCGCGCAGGCGCTCCCGATCTTCGAAGTCCTCCGCCACCAGAAACCCGTCCACCTCTCCGGAGGCGAACGCCACCGCCCGCCAATCGCCCGGATCGCCGCCACGAAGCTTCGCCTCGAAGGCTTCGCGCCAACCAGTCCACGCCCGCCCGACCTCGGCCGCGCCCGCCTCGAGAAAACCACGCCGCGCATCCTCGACGATTTTCGCGACGGCGATCCGCCGATTCTCCACCGCCTTGAGCACGAGCCACCCGACCGTGACCGCCGGCAACAGGACCACCAGCGCCAACAACAGCAGCGCCGCCCAGGCACGGCCCCGGGCGGCCCGTCGGCTGACGCTGGTCCTCGCCCGCCCCATTATCGTTCGAGAAACCGGGCCGTGCGCGCAACCGCGTCGAGGCGCGGTGCGTTGCGCTCGACCCACTCGGCCGCGCCGTAAAGGGTGAAGATGAGCGTCCGGTTGCCGCCATGCACGACCGTCGTCGCGAGCCTCTGCCCCCCGCTCTCGGCACCAATCGTTCCGCGACAGGAAACGGCGGCTCCCGCGTCGACGGCAAAGCTCCGCCACGAGTCCGGGTCGACGACGACCCCCAGCTTTTTCGCGAGCGAGTCCACGTGCGCGTCGGCCACCTCACGCGCCCGGGCGGCATCGTCGTCCGCAGGCTGCTCGTGAACGCGCGCGTTGACCACGATCTCGCCCGGCCGCCATCCGTCCCGCAGCAGGATCCTCGCGCGCCCCTGGTGCCCGTTGATCCCGCTCAAATCGATCGCCGTCCAATCGCCCGGCACCTCGAGTGCGAACCCCACGGTGTCATTTTCCACCCGATACGTCTCTCCGCGCTCGCGGATGGCGAACCCGACCGCCTCGATCTCGACCTCGCCGACTTTCAACTTGATGAACCGGCGCGACTCATCGGCCGTGACGTAGAAATGCTGCGTCTGCCCCGCCAGGCGGACCTCGACGTGGGCACACCGAAACGTGCCCAGCGGCACGGTCACTTCCTCGATGCCCATGACCTCGAAAACAACCGGGATCGTCGTGCCCGAAAGGTAGACGAACACCTGCTGCTCGGTGGAGAATCCCGGCTCGAGCGGGAGCTGCCGCACGAGGTATTGGGCCTGCAGGTTGTCAATCGTCCCCTCGGCGATGCCGGTGCGCCGCGGCGTCTCCTCGCCACCGAAGCGCATCTTCACCGACTCGCCCTCAAACCAGTAGCTGATCTCGCCAAATTCCGCTCCCGATCCCGTCGCGTATCCAAAAACCGGACGCCCGGTGTCGGGATCGACCTCGAGCATCGTCACGACCTCGGCGTTTCCCAGCGTGCGGTTGGTCAGGCGCCACAGCGTCCGACCGTCCACTTCGACCTTCTCGGAACGATAGGTGATGAAGCCCACGGTGTATCCCGTCGGCAGCCGCATCTTCATGATCGTTTCCTCGCCGTCGGCCCACGGCATCGCCACCGGCGCAAACGGGCGAGGCAGGTGAGCCGCCGCGGCCTCGATCCAGCGCGCCTGGTCCGGGTAGTCCCGCACGAGCGCCTCGAAGGCTTCCGCCGCCCGCGCCTTGTCGCCCTTGCGCTCGTAGCACAGGGCGAGCCGATACTGCGCTTCGGCCGCCCGGGCCCGGCCGGCCTGATCGGACGCGACGATCCGCCGGAACACTTCGATGGCCGCGTCGAGATCACCTCGGGCCTCCTGCAGATAGACGCCCTCCTCGAGCAGCTCGGC
>RFJS01000046.1 GCA_003694825.1 Verrucomicrobiota bacterium
ACGTTGAAAGATGCTCGCAGAATCTCGTCTCCGATCGTCTTTTTTTGCGGCGGGAATGATCCCTGGGTCGACCTGACTGACGTTCAGGAAGTCGTCAATAATGCCAGGGACGCCGAAATTGTCGTAATCGAGGAGGCCAAACACGAGATCCGAGAGAACGCTTCTGCTTCGAAGAAGGCCTTTCGCGAGGTCGTTGCCAGGGTCGTGAAGGAGGCGTGGGGGCTCGATACGCTGCCGAAAGAGGTTCGGAGTCCGGATCGGAAGGCGATGTTCGCCCAGAATCGAATCGAGCGGGAACGTTTGCGGCAATCCACACGGGTTGATCACACGGAGGATCAGTTCTGGTCAGAGTATCTCGGGCGATACGTGTTGCTCGAACACGTCAAGGACTACAGCGAGTATATCGACTTGGTGTGTGATCTTGCGGGCGGGGATCTGGCAGAAAAAGTGGTCCTGGATGCCGGATGTGGAAACGGGATGCTTGGTGCTCGTCTCTTGTCGAGGGCTGCGAGGGGCGGCCAGGAAATGCGCCCTGTTTACGTCGGACTCGATCTGACGAGGAGTGGTCTTCGCGACTCGATGAGGCGGCACTCAGAGATTGAGCGGGGGTGGTTGCGAGCCGAGTTGTCAAACGGGTTGCGAGCTGCGGATTTCGCGTATTCGCAGGTTGACTTTGATCAACTGGGCGAGGCGACCGGAGACTGGTCGAAGTTGCGATTTGCCGATGAGACCTTCGATGTGGTCTTTTGCAGCCTTGTATTGTCCTATCTGAAAAGGCCGGAAGTTCTGGTTAGCGAATTTCGGCGGATACTCAAGGCTGGTGGCGTTTGCATCGTTTCCAGCATGAAACCACACTGCGATGTGTCGATAATCTACAAAAACTTCGTCGAAACACGAGAGACGGAGGAGGACGTTCAATCGGCACGAAATCTGTTGAGTGGGGTGGGGCAGATTAAGCAGAAGGAAGATTTGGGGTTCTATACGTTTTATTCGGGAGAGGAGCTTGCGCGCCTGATGAAAGAGGCGGGGTTCCGTGACCCCCAGGTGTATCAATCCTTTGGTGGACAGGCTGTTGTTGTGCGTGCCCTCGCGTGATCTTCTACTGCCTCATTACTGCTGTCATCAATACGGTGGCGAGTATTGTGCTCGGCAGCCTGGCGGTAATGCGCCGTCGCACGGGTGGTCCGAATCTGGAATTCGGTCTCTTTGTTGCTTCGGGAGCCCTGTGGTCGGGAAGTTACGCCTTGTGGCTATTGTCCTCTGAGCCGGAGTCGGCAGTCTTTTGGACAAAGGTATTGTCTGCTGCGGCCATCTTCGTGCCGGCGACGTATTTTTACTTTGTAGTGAATCTGCTCGGGCTGCGGCGTCGTCGGATGATTCGCGCGGGTTATGGCCTCGCGCTCGTCTTCTCTGTTTTGTCGATAGCCTCGGATATGATTGTGAGGGAAGTTGCGCCGATTGGCGGATTTCCCTTCTGGCCGCGCGCCGGTGTGCTATATCCGTTGTATTTGGTTTTCTTCTTCAGCTATCCGCTCGTCAGTTGGATTGAGCTTTATCGAGCGATGCGGCGCGCGGCGCACGCAAGGCGAAATCAGCTCAAATACATTCTTTTCGCTACAACGCTCGGATTTATCGGAGGCGCTTTTAATTTCCCGTATTGGTATGAGCTGCCTATACCGCCCGTTGGCAACGGGTTGATCGTCCTCTACCTGGCGGGGGTGACATATGCGATTGTCGGCCTGCGATTGCTGGAGGTGAATTATGTAATTACAAAGATTGCAGCCTATGCGTTGATTGCGCTTCCGCTTTCAGTGATCTATCCAGTGGTTTTCGGCGGTTTGCTGGTTCTGACCAGTGAGCCGTCCACTGTTGTCCTTGCGTGGTTGCTCGCTTCGGTTCCGCTCAGTTACATGGGAGTTGTGATGATCCCGGTATTGCGAAGACGTGTGGATGGGATCCTCGAGCGAACAGTTTTGCGGCCCTACCTTTCCAGTCGGGAGCGGTTGCAGGCGTTCTTGGGGGAGATATCCTCCATCAAGGAGGAATCGCAGGTGTATCGGCGGGCGGCTGAGGAGGTGAGCGGCGCGCTGGAGGCGTTTTCCGTTTTTTACGTGCGGGGGGAGTTTGAATCGGATCTGCCGATTCGGGCGGCGCGACTGGTGCCACGCGGACTGTTGCTACCGGAGACAATGAGCCATGAGTCGCCGATCGTGCGGTTGCTGGCGTCGCGGCACCGGGGCGTGATCCTCGAGGAGTTGCGGGTGACGGACCCGCAGGCGTGGGAGGCGGTGCGCGAGGAAAAGGAACGGTTGCAGTTTGAAGTGGTCGTGCCCGTGCAGGCGGACGGTGTGCTGTTTGGCTTTCTCGGCATGGGGGCGCGGGCGCGCAATCAGTTCTATTCGGATGTGCATCTGTCGTTGCTCGACTCGGTTTGCCTGCAGATCGGGCTGCACGTGCGGGCGAGGCAGATCGAGCGCCGTGCGAATCAGGCGGAGAAACTCATCTCTCTGGGAACGCTGGCGGCAGGGCTGGCTCACGAGCTGCGCAACCCGCTCGTCTCGATCAAGACTTTCGCGATGTTGCTGGAGGAAAATGCCGGCGATCCGGAGTTTCACCGGGAATTCAGCGAGACGGTGATGCGCGATATCGGGCGAATCGAGAGCATCGTGGGCAACGTCTCGGCCTTTGCGGCGGATCAGAAGGTGGCATTCTCATGGATACGGCTTGAGGAGGTGGTGCAGGATGCCTACAAAATCGCCCGCAGTGCGTTTACCGATGGGCGGGTCGAGTTTGATTTCGAGCCGGCCGAGGTTCCGCTGGTTCACGGCAATCACAATCAGCTCACCCAGGTGGTTCTGAATATTTTCAACAATGCGGTGCAGGCGATCGCCGGACGCGAGGGCGCGCGCGTGAGTGTGCGCCTTGGCGTGCGGCATTCCGACGTATTTCAGAACGCGGTCGAGTTGAGGATTTCGGACAACGGGCCGGGCATCCCGCCGGAGATGGTGAAGCGGATTTTTGAACCGTTTACCACGACCAGGGACACGGGCGACCGAGAAAGAAAGACCGGGCTTGGCCTGGGGATGGCGCTGGCGAAACGCACGATCGACGGCCACAACGGCGTGATCCGTGTGGAGAGCGAGCTGGGGCGGGGCACGACCTTTACCATCCTTCTGCCATGCGGGGAGACACGGACATGAGTCGGGTGGGTGAGCCGCAGGCGAAAGTGCGCGAGATCGCCGTTCCCGTTCTGCGGCGGCTGGCGGCGGCGATGCGCAGCGGGCGTTCGGTGGAGGAGCTATTGGCGCGCATCAATGAGGCGGCGGTGCTTCTGCCCGGCCTGGGCGGGGCGAAGATTTCGACGGTCGGCGAGGAGATCGAGTTTTCGAGCGATCGACTGACGGTGCCGCTGGTCGGGACGGAGGGGACGCTGGGGGTGATGCATCTGCCGCCCGAGGGCGGAGGGACTTTCGACGCCGGACAGTTGCAGATGGCGGCGGCGGTGGCGGATGCCGTATCGGCGGTGGTCGAACAGTTTGAGCGTGCTCGTGGCCAGGCGGCGTCGCTGGCGTTGCTCGAGACGGCGCTGAATGGCTTGCCGGTCGGCATTGTCTGTTTCGACGAGTCGAATCGCCGGCTCTATGCGAATGACCGCGCCGGCGCCTATCTGGGCGGGGCTGTTCCGGAGAGCTGGGATGGCGTTTGGGAACAACTGGCGCCGGAGGCCCGTCGCGAGCCGGGGGCGGACTTTGTGGTGCAGAATGGCGTGCACTTGCTGCATGTCGTGGCCCGGCAACGCAATGATGGCGGACCTCGCGCGGTGGTTCTGACAGACATCGCGGCCCGGGCGGCCGCGTTTGTCGACGGCGTGACGGTGGATGTGCAGCGTTCGGCGCAATCCGGGACAGCGCTGACCTTCGCCATTGTCGCGGCCGGGCCGAATTCCCCGGAAGCGCTCGCGTTGGTGGAATCGCTGCAGGCTCATTTGCCGGCGGGGTCGCGGGTCGGACCGCTGACGGCGGAGTCGGCCGGCGTGGCGGTGCAGGGCGTGTCGCCGACGTCGCTGCAGGCTTTGATCCGGGAGCACTGCCGCTCGCAAAAGTTGCGGGGGCTGCGTGTCGGGGTGGCGGCATTGCGATCGGGGACGGAAACGGCGGAGCGGCTGATGGCCCGGGCATCGGCCCGGCTGCAGGCGGCCGACGAGACTCCGCGGCCGGATGTTTTCGTCGCCGACCGTTCGAAGGCGGTGGCGGAGGCACTGGCGGTGGCGTTGCACCGGAGCTGCCGCGTGACGGTGGGAGCGCCCGATGAGGAGGGGATGGGCCTGCTGGCGGAGCACCCCTTTGACGGCCTGTTTCTCGAGCTGCCGGAGCCTGGCGCACAGGGTCTCGATCGCTGGGTGCGCCGGGCGATCGAGCTTCAGCCGGCGGCCCGACCATTCTTTGTCACGGAGCTGCCGGGGCCGTGGGATCTCGCCGACCTGGCCCTGCCCGAGGCGCCGGTATTCAGGAAACCATTCGCGGTTCGCGAAGTGCGGGAGACAGTCAGCCGTGTGTTGACGGTGGGCGAGTGAGTGCCGCCATGGTGCTGAAGAGTTCGTGAATGACGTCCTCGAGGGGGATTTCCTCGACGGTGATGTCGAGCACGTTGCCCGTCGCGAGGATCTGCTGACAGGCGCTGACGACGCGCTCCGAGGGGACTTCGAGGGCGATTTCGCCGGGAGCGGCTTCGAGCGGGGTGCCCGGAGCCTGCCAATTGTCGGGCCAGTGCCCTTCGGCGGGGCGGAAGCGAATCACCTTGCGCGCCGGGCCCGCATCGAGGCGGTCGAGACCGCCGTCGTAGATCTTGCGGCCGTGGTCGATGACGATGACGCGTTCGCAGAGTTCCTTGATGTCGGCCATGTAGTGGCTGGTGAGCAGGATGGTGGTGCGATGGCGGCGGTTGTATTCGCGCAGGAAACGCCGAACGGCGCGCTGGCTGACGACGTCGAGGCCGATCGTGGGCTCGTCGAGAAAGAGGACGCGCGGGCCGTGCAACAGGGCGGCGATCAGCTCCATCTTCATGCGTTCGCCGAGGGAGAGTTCGCGCACCATCACGTTGAGCTTGCCGGTGACGTCCAGCAGGGTGGCGAGCTCGTCGAGCCGTTGTTGAAAGAGGGGTCTGGGGATGCCGTAGATGTGCCGCAGCAGCTGGAAGGATTCGAGCGCGGGGAGGTCCCACCAGAGCTGGTTTTTCTGGCCGAGCACGAGGGCGAAGATGCGCCTGTATTCGTTTTTTCGTTCGCGGGGGATGAAGCCGGCGACCGTCACGTGACCGGAGGTCGGGTGGATGAGGCCGGCGAGCATTTTGAGGGTGGTGGTTTTTCCGGCTCCATTGGGGCCGAGGAAGCCGACGAATTCTCCCTCGCGGATGGTGAATGAGATGTCTCTGGCGGCGGCGATTTCCTCGAACTCGCGATGAAACAGACCGAGAACGCCGCCCCAGAAACCGGGACGTTTCTTGTAGGTGCGGAAGACGCGGGTGAGATTTTCGGCTTCGATCATGCGGGCGGGGAGGGACGGCTGTCGACCGGACCGAAAGCTGGGCATTCGAGACGGCCGAGATTGCCGTAGTCGAGGATGGAGTGGCTGGCGAGCCCGGCCTCGAGGCATTCGCGGTCGGTGCGCCACCCGGTGGGTTCCTCGCCGCCGATGTTGAAGGCGAAGCCGAAACCGTCGCGCCGTTCGCTGTGACGGGAGAACAGCGGGCCGGCGCGCAGCGGGGCGGGGATGGTGCGGTGCAGGCGCGTCTTCGCGGTGGTTTGCGGGGGGAAGTTCAGGTTGTGGACGAGGAAGTCTCCGGAAAGCGGGAGCGCGGCGACGCGCCGACACAGTTCGGCCGTATGGTCGGCGGCGGCAGTGAGGGCGGCGGCGACGTTCGGCGGCAGGGGGGCATCCGGCGCCGCTTCGCTGACCCGGGCGAAATCGTCGGGAAGGAGGCGAAGGGAGGCGGCGACGGCGTGGGTGCCGTGCAGGGCGCCCTCGAGGGCGCCGCCGACCGTTCCGGAGGCGAGGATGAGGGGGAGGCCGGCGTTGCTGCCGATGTTGATGCCGGAGACAACGAGGCGGATCGGTGTCTCGACGAGGTGTCCGAGCGCGAGGTTGACGCAGTCGGCGGGTGTGCCGGCGACGGCCCATGCCGGGCAGCCGAAGCGCTCGTCCGGGCACCGGGAGGCGTCGATGGAACCGGTGCGCGTCATGGCCTTGCTGATCCAGCTGCGCTGCCCATCGGGCGCGACGATATGGGCGTCGAAGTCGTGCTGGAGCAGGGCCCGGACGAGCGCGGCGAGAAACGGCGAGTCGATGCCGTCGTCGTTGGTGATGAGGATGGAGTGTTTCGCCATGAAATGCCGCACCATGGCGGCTGGGGCCGGTGGCGGCAACGGCGTTCGCCGGGTCCGCGGCGGTGAGGGGCGCGGGCGTTGCTTACTTTCGCCGGGCTTCGGTGACGAGGCGCAGCAGTTCCTCGGCGAGCGAGCGGGCGCAGGCTTTGAACCATTCGCGCCCTTCGGCTTCGGTGGCGCCGCGGGGATCGCCGATGACGCCGCTGCGGGAGACGTCGGCGGTCGTCCAGCTGAGGGCGGCCGGCCCCTTGAAGGCACGCACTTCGCCGGTGCGTAGCGAGGCGGGCGGATACTCGGCGACGGCACGCTCCATCCGGACCAGGTGGGGAACGGTGGCGAGCATCATGGCGGTTTCGAAGTGTCCGGCGTGGATGCCGTATTCGGCCTCGCGCTCGTCGAGAGGGGGGCGCCATTTCGGCGCGATCATGCACGCGTTCATATGCAGCGTGGTCTGAATCTCGCGCAGGGTGGCGATGATCGTGGCGGAGTTTCCGCCATGCGTGCGCAGGACGGCGATGGTGCGGAAGCCGAGGTCGTGGATCTGGCGGGCGGAGGCCAGCAGGAGGCGGCGAAAGGTCTGGGGGGAGAGGGAGATGGTTCCGGGAAAGCCGAGGTGTTCGTCGCTGATGCCGTAGTTGATCGATGGCGCCAGGTAGATCGGCGCCCGGGCGGGGAGAAACTCACAGACGTCGCGCATCAGGGCGAGACCGTAGGTGGTGTCCATGCCGAGGGGCAGATGGGGACCATGTTGCTCGACCGATCCGGTGGGAATGACGACGACAGCGCGGTGCTTCGAGGGCAGCGCCTCGATCTCGGCCAGCGACATGGCGGGCAGATAGCGGTTGTGGCAGGCGAGGTGCTCGGAGCCGTCGGGGCCGACCGTGAGGGGACGTTTTCGGGCGCGTTTCATGAGGCGCGATGACGATGGTGTCTCGCGGCGCGGCCGCGGTTGTTTCCGTGGTTCGACGGCGTATTGCGTGCGGGCGGCTTTCGCCGGGGGCGTGGCGGGGTGTCGAGGATTTCGGCGACGATGGCGGCGAGCCGGGTGCCGGCGTCGGCGATGTTGGCACGTCCGGTGGCGATGGCGCGCTCGAGGGGCATGTCGAACTTCAGAGGCGGGCACCACGGGATCTCGCCGGGGCGGAAGGCCGGGTAGGCGGGAGCCGCCCGGGGCGGGGCTTTGGCCGGAAGCTCGCCCAGGCAGGCACAGGCGGCGCACTGGACGATCTCGCGGGCGGGGCTGCGGACTGGATGGAGGTCGAGCCCGAGGGCGGCAAGGTTGCTGAGAAAGACCTGGAGGCCGTGACGGACGCGAGCCTGGCGGCCGGCGACGTCGATGAGTTCCTCGTTCCAGGGGCTGGTGGTGAACAGCAGCAGGCGGGAGAGTCCGGCGGCGGCGACTCCGCGGGCGATATGGTCGATGAGGTCAAGGGCGGTTTCGAAGTCGATGCCGAAGAGCGAATGCGGGTAGGGGCCGAGAACCTGCCGGAGCGGCGGGAGAATGTGGAGCCGCTCCATCACGGGGCCGCCGGTTTCGCGCGCATGGTTGATGACGGCGGTGCCGAGGATTTCCTCCAGCTCCAGCGGCCGTCCCAGGCCCCAGTCGGCGAAGCCGAAGAGCGGGAGCATGGCGAGGACCTGCTCGGGATGCGGCAATTCGGCGTAGTCGGTCCAGGTGCGGCTGGACCACATGTGACTGTCGGGAATGCCGGCGAGCAGTGAGAGGGGGGACTTCACAGGTCGAAGTGGCAGGCCACCTCGTGTCCCTCTGTGGTTGTGCGGAGCGCGGGTTTCTGGATACGGCACTGCTCCTGCACGTGTGGGCAGCGGGTGTGGAACGGGCAGCCGGGGGGTGGGTTGATGGGGGAGGGGACGTCGCCGGAGAGGACGATGCGCTTGCGCTTGCGGCGCGGGTCGGGCTCGGGAATGGCGGAGAGAAGAGCGCGCGTATACGGGTGGCGCGGGTCACGGTAGATTTCGTCCGCACCGGCGATTTCGACGATATTGCCCAGATACATGACGGCCACGCGATCGCTGATGTGTTTCACGACCGCGAGGTCGTGCGCGATGAACAGGTAGGAGAGGCCCATCTCGCGCTGCAGGTCGAGCAGCAGATTCAGCACCTGGGACTGGATGGAGACATCGAGGGCGGAGACGGGTTCGTCGCAGATGATGAGGCGTGGTTCGAGCGCGATGGCGCGGGCGATGCCGATGCGCTGGCGCTGGCCGCCGGAGAATTCGAAGGGGAAACGGTCGGCCGCGGCGGCGGTGAGGCCGACGCGTTCGAGCAGTTCGAGGGCCTTTTTGCGGCGAAACTCGGCGTCGCCGATCCCGTGGATGATGAAGGGCTCTTCGAGGATATTGGCGACGGTGTGGCGGGAGTTGAGGGACTCGGCCGGATCCTGGAAGATCATCTGGATCTCGCGACGGACCGGCTTGAGCTGGCGGCGCGGGATTTCGGCGAGGTTTCGACCCTGGAAGAGGATTTCGCCGTCGGTGGGTTCGACAAGGCGAACAATGGCCTTGCCGGTCGTCGATTTCCCACAGCCGGACTCGCCGACGAGGCCGAGCGTCTCCCCCGGATGGATGGTGAGGTCGATGCCATCGACGGCCCGGCAGCTTGCCTTCGCGCGCAGGAAGATACCCCCCTTGACGGGGAAGTGGACCTTGAGGCCGCGGATTTCGAGCAGCGGTGCGTCGACGGTTGATGGGGTCGACGCGGAGGCGGACGACCGGGCGGTGGGGGAGGAACCGTTTGGAGAGGCAATCATGTCGGCGGGCGGCGATGGTCTCGCGGTTCAGGGGGTGTCGGCGGGGGCGGCCGGCGGCTGCTCGCCAAGGTCACGCCAATGGTGACAGGCGGCGAAGTGTCCGGTGCCGACTGTTTCGAGGCCGGGCACCTCCTTTTCGCAGCGTTCGGTGCGGTGGGGGCAGCGGTTCTGAAAACGACAGCCGGGCGGCAGTTCGAGCAGACCGGGCACCATGCCCTCGATGGTGCTGAGCCTTGTCTTGCGTGGTGTTTCGAGCCGCGGGATCGAGGCGAGCAGGCCGCGGGTGTAGGGGTGGGTGGGGTTTTCGAAGATGTCGTGAACCGAGCCGGTCTCGGCGACGCGCCCGGCATACATTACCACCACGTCCTGGCACATCTCGGCGATGACACCGAGGTCGTGGGTGATGATGATGATGGACATGCCAAAGTCTTTCTGCAGATCGCGCATCAGCTCGAGGATCTGAGCCTGGATGGTGAGATCGAGGGCGGTGGTGGGCTCGTCGGCGATGACGAGGCTCGGCCGGTTGGCCAGTGCGATGGCGATGACCACGCGCTGCCGCATGCCGCCGGAAAGCTGGTGCGGGTATTCGCTGACGCGCACTTCCGGAGAGGGAATACCGACGCGCGCGAGGATATCGATGGAGCGTTCGAGCGCCTCCTTCGGGGTCATGCCCGGGTTGTGGAGCAGGAAGGTCTCGGAGAGCTGGCGCCCGATGCGGTGCACGGGATTGAGGGCGGTCATCGGTTCCTGAAAGATGAAGCCGATGCGCCCGCCACGGATCTGGTGCATGCGCTCGACGGGGGCGGAGGTGAGATCTTCTCCGTCGAAGAGCACCTGGCCGCTGACGATGCGGCCCATGGGCCGGGGCAGGAGGCGAACGATGGACAAGGCGGTGACGCTCTTGCCGCACCCCGATTCACCGACGATGCCGAGGGTGCGGCCACGGCGAACCTTGAAGCTGACACCGTCGACGGCGGTGACGCGGCCCGCGTCGGTGTCGAAGGCGGTGACGAGGTCGCGGACTTCGAGGAGGATGTCGTTGTCTGGATCGGCGTTGGACACGGCGGGTGTCGGTGTTCTCCGGATACGGTGCGTCAGTTGGCCTTGAACTGATCGTAGACGTGGATGCCGACCGGGAAGGTCTTTCCGGCGCGGCGGGCCTCGCGGGTTTCCTTCTTCATGTCTTCGTCGATCCAGAAGAGGAAGTATTGGATCCAGGAATCGCTGATCTTCACGTTGAAGCCTTCGGGGTTGCGGATCCAGCGCCAGGTGGCGTTGCGGTAGAAGGGGATCACGAAACCGGGGACGAAGCAGCCGTCGGCGTGGATGAGTTCCTCGAGGCGCCAGGCGAGTTTCTTCATTTCCTCGGCGTCGTCGGAGCGATCGTAGGCGTCGATGAGGCGGTCGATTTCAGGATCGGCCAGGATGCAGAGGTTGTTGGTCTGCGTCTTCACCTTGCGCTCGGGGTTGGGCGATCCGTCGGGGAGGAAGGCCTTGTCGTAGGCGTTGGCGGAGTGCCAGGTCTCCCAGTAGCGCGGATACATTTCCGGGAAGACGCCGAAGGCGGAGAACATGATGTCGTGCTTTTTCTCCTGCGCTTTTTTCCAGGCGGCGGTGCCGTCGAGCACTTCGATGCGAAACTCGAGGCCACACTTGAGGGCTTCCTCGCGCAGGATCGCGGGGATGTCTTTGAGGGCTTCGTAGCCGGTGGTGATCGTGAAGGAGAGCCGCTCGCCCGCGGCGTTGGTGAGGACGCCGTCGCCGCCGACGGTGGTGAAGCCGGCGCGGGCGAAGTGTTCGCGCGCCTTTTCGATATCGAAGGGACGGGCCTTGAGGGTCGGGTGGGTGAATTCGCCGAAGCCATCGGCGGTGGTGTCCATGCGCGTCCAGTCGCCGCGGGCGAATTTTTCGATGACGAGATCCCAGTTGGTGGCGTAGTTGATGCCGATGCGGATGTCGCGATTGTCGAGGAGGTGCCTGGAGCGGTTGATCCACAGGCCGTAGGTGGGGCGGGGGATGTCGTTGTAGAAGACGTTTTTGTGGATGTAGCCGGCCTGGACGTCGGGATCGGTGTCGGGGAGTTTGTCATACCAGTATTCGGCGAGATTCATGCCGAACTGGTCGAGTTCGCCCTTTTTGAACATTTCGAAGGCCTTGGCGGTGTCCCGGACGACGGTGAAGCGGATGCGGTCGGGGTTGTAGCGGCCGCGCCAGAATTTCAAGTCCCTGGCCCACCAGTCCTTGACGCGGGTGAGGGTGATCGAGCGGCCCTTGACGATGTCTTCGGGGCGCACGGTGTAGGCGCCGGATGTGGGCTGGATGCGCCACTGGTAGCGCTCGGGGAAGTCGGGACCGAGTTCGCGATAGAAGTGCGCGGGCTTCGGCTCGATCTCGAGGGCGCGGCCGAGGAAATCTGGGCGCACTTCGGGGAGGGTGATGGAGAAGGTCTTCTCGTCGTAACGGGTGACCTGGGTGTAGTTGGTCGAATACCAGTTGTTGTACCAGGGGGCCTTGATGTGGGGCGACTGGTAGAAGAAGAACGTGAACATCACGTCGTCGCTGGTGATGGGCACGCCGTCGGACCAGCGGGCGTCGGGATGGATGCGGATGTAGACGGTCTTGTTGGCCTTGTCGGCGGCCCACTCTTTGGCGATGCCGGGATAGTAGTGGAAACCGTTGGGCCCGATGCTTGTATCATTGGGGTGGCGACGGGCGAACTGCATGACCACATCGTCCTGGAGGAAGGGGCGGAAGCTGCCGTTGGAATCGGGGCCGACGAGGCGCGTGGTGCGCGGAAAGTCCTGGATGGCGGCGTAGAGGGTGCCGCCTTTCTTCGCGTTGGGGTCGGCGAACTCTTCGAGGTCCATGCCGTCCTCCCAGACGAGGTCGGCGGGAATGTCCTCGGGCGTCTTGAACTGGAAAAACAGGGGCAGCTCGGCGACTCTGGCGTCGTATTCCTCCTGGGTGATCTCTCCTTCGTTGAGGGCTCGCTGCAGTTCCGCCGGGATGTGTTTGAAGCTGGCGAAGTGCTGCTCCATCTCGGGCGTGATGTCCTGCGGCGGGAAGTCGCTGGAGGCGGTTTCGTCGCTCGAGCCGCCGCAGCCGGCCAGCACGAGGGCATAGAGGCCGGCGAGAAGGGCGGCGAGGGATCGGGGAGAGAGAGGGAAGTTTCGCATGATGCCTATTCGTAGGTCGTGAATTTTTTCGGGTCAAAGGCCTCGCGCACGGCTTCGCCGACGAAGGTGACCAGCGTGAGGATGAAAACGAGGGCCGCGAAGGCGGACGACACGATCCATGGGGCGGTCGTGAGGGTCTGAGTGCCCTGCTTGAGCAGTTCGCCGAGGCTCGGCGTGGGCGGCGGCAGGCCGAAGCCGAGAAAGTCGAGGGCCGTGATCGAGGTGATGGCCGCGGCCACGGTGAAGGGAATGAAGGTGACGATCGTCGAGATCGTGTTTGGCAGGATGTGGTTGAAGATGATCCGTCCGGTGCCGGCGCCGAGCACGATGGCCGCGGCGGTATAGTCGCGCGCCTTTTCCCGGTAGGTGGCCGTGCGCATGTAGTAGGTCATGCCGGTCCAGGAAAACAGCACGAGGATCACGAGCAGGATGAAGATACGCACCGGCACGGTGAAGGTGGCCGGAATGACCGAGAAGATGATGATGACCGTGTAGAGGAAGGGGATGTTCGACCAGATCTCGATCAGGCGCTGGCCGAAAAGGTCCACCTTGCCGCCGAAAAAGCCCATGAGGCAGCCGATGGTGATGCCCACGAGGTAGGTGAGCACGGTGAAGGCGAGAGCGAAGAAGATGGCGACCCGGAATCCGTAGAAGAGGCGCGCGAAGATGTCGCGGCCGGTGGTGTCGGTGCCGAGCAGGTGGCCGGCGGGACCGCCGAGCCAGGAGGGCGGGGCCGGCTTGAAGACGCCTTCGTAGGGCGTGTTCTCGTAGGGGTTGAAGGCGATCGGCGGCATGAGCAGCCAATTGTCGCCGCCCTCCTGCCGGAAGCGGTCGCGCAGGTCGCGGTAGTTGGTCTCGTAGCTGTAGTCGAAGCCGAAGGTCGTGCCCGGGATGATGTCCCCATAAGTCGGGAAATACCACTTGCCCTCGTAGCGGACGACGATGGCCCGGCTGTTGACCAGCAGCTCGCCCAGCAGCGAGATCAGGGAGAGCCCGCAGAGCAGCAGAAACGAAAAGTAGCCGCGGCGGATCGATCGGAATCGACGCAGTTTCTTGGCAGTGAGCGGATTCAGACGCATGGCGCGATGGCGGGGAGCACGTTCACTTGAACCGGATGCGCGGATCGATCAGCGCGACAAGCACGTCGGAGAGGATGTTGCCGAGCATGAGCAGGAGGCTGCCGATGAGAATCACGCCCATGACGATCGGGTAGTCCCGGTCGAGAATCGAGGTGATGCCGAGCAGCCCGAATCCATTGATGTCGAAGATGGTCTCGATCAGGAACGACCCGGACACGAGCAGCGTGATGTTCTGACCGAAGGTCGTGGCGATGGGGATGAGCGAATTGCGCAGGGCGTGCCGGATGACGGCGTCGCGGAAGGGGACCCCCTTGGCGATGGCGGTGCGCACGTAGTCGGCGGCGAGATTGTCCATCAGGTGGTTCTTCATCAGCAACGTCGTCATGGCGAAGCTGCCGACGAGGTAGCAGGTCAGCGGCAGGATGGCGTGATGGATGATGTCCTTCACCTTCTCCCAGGGCGACATGTCGACGAAGTCGAAACTGGTGAATCCGCCCATGGGAAACCACTCGAGCCGGGCCGAGAAGAACAGCAGCAGAAGGGCGCCGAGCACGTAGCCCGGGATCGCGTAGCCGACGAAGATCAGCACCGAGGTGGCGTTGTCGATCACCGTGCGGTGTTTCAAGGCCTTGAGCACGCCGAGCGGGATGCAGACCCCATAGGTGATGATCAGCGTCACCACGCCATAGAAGATCGAGACCGGCATGCGCTCGCGGATGATCGCGGTGACTGGCTCGTTGTAGCGGTAGCTCTTGCCGAGGTCGCCGGTGAGAACATTGCCGACCCAGTGCGCGTAGCTGACGAGCACCGGCTTGTCGAAGCCGTAGTAGGCCTTGAGCTGGTTGATCTGCTCTTCGGAGAGGGCCATGTTCTGCCCGGCCATGCCGCCGGAGCGGCCGCTGGCGGCATAGAGCTGGCGCATTTCCATCAGCGCCCGTTCAAGCGGCCCCCCGGGCACGGCCCGGGTGATGAGAAACACGATCAACGTAACACCGAAGAGCGTGGGCGGTATGAGGAGGAGTCTGCGGATGAAATAGTCGCGCATCAGGCAGCGGGACTGGGCTGGCTTGTTTTGACGGGCGACTGTGTTCAGGACCCCGGGTCGGGCAACGCTTTTCCCGGGGATTTCCGGCGCGCCTGGTGGGGGATCACCCTCGCACGCCGGCCGGGAGCGGGGCCTGGCAGGGGGGCGCCGGACGCTACGCGATGGCCTCGATCTCGACGGTGTTGCCGTTGATGGCGATGCGCTCGCCGACACGTTTGCCCACGAGGCTGCGCCCGAGCGGCGATTGCGGGGTGATCACATACACGGTCGTTCCCTCGAAGTCATCGATCTCGATGCCGCCGCCGAAGGGGCCGAGAAAATACGAGGAGGTCTCTTCGGGGGTTCGGGTGCGGACGAGCGCGGTGAGCGCCACGGGGGCGTCCGGGCCGAAGGTGCGCAGCGGCAGCGTTTCGTAGGCGGTGATCGCCTCCTTGAGTTCGTTGACGATGCGGGACTGGCCGTCGACGAGGAACTGGTTCTCGAGGGCGCGGTTCTCCCGCTGACTCTCGGCGATATCGTCGGCGGGAAGGGCCTCCTCGTTGGCCATGGCGCGGGCTTCTTCGATGAGGCGCAGCTCCTCGCGAAGTTTTTCCAGGATGCGTGTGACCAGCTCGGCCTTGTTCATGGTGACGCGGATTGATCAGGTGAAAAGAATGTCTGGCGGGGCGAGCGCCGGATGCACCGGTTCCGCCGGGGGAGGCGGACGCATCGGTGGCGGCGGGTGAGGCAGGAAGGGGGGGCTGGGGGGCGTCTGGTTGGAACCCGCCGGGCGCGCGGATGTCGTTGTTTGTAGCAGGTAATCCGCCTTGAGCAAGCGACTCTTTCATCCATGTTTCGACGTATGATGCCGCCCCGTGTCCTGACCGTGATCGCCCTCGTGATGGTGGGGCGGGGAGAATTCCCGGCGCGGGCGTCCGAGGCGGTGGAGACGGGCGCGGGAGAAACCGTGTCGATCGGCGGAAAGGCGGGGGAAGAGGAGGAAACAGGCGGCACCGGCGACCGGACGGTCTTCCCCGAGGAGAAATTCCGGGAGCTGTTCGCTCAGTTGACTCCGCCGCCGGTGGAGCCGGAGCCGGCGGCGACGCAGGGCGTGGAGACGCTCGACGAGATCGTCGAGCTGCAGCCCTACGTCGTGCAGGGCGATCGCGGACTCCTGCTCGCCCGGATTCGCCGCGAACTCGATCTCGGACGCGATTCGATTCGCCGCCGCGTGGCTGAGCTCAATGAGTCGCTCGGCAAACAGGTGCAGTTTTCCGGGCGAGCGAGCGATCAGTTCTTCTCGGCACAGTCGCCGGGATCGGTGCGGGATCGTCAGGAAATCTTCGCCGTGCCGGCCGACCAGATGCGGCCGGTCCGCGACGTGGTGGGCGAGGTGATCGACAGGCTTTTCGGACGCGACCGCGATTAGGCGTGCGTCGGGGCCGGTGACCGCGAACCGCGGGCGGCAAGGCGGGCTCACAAACGGCCGGTCGGCCGCATTGGTGGCTTGAGTCCCGCGGACGGCGGCGGGAAGATCCGCGCGCCGGCCCGAAAAGGCAACGCGGCCGCAGCGACCACCACCATGGCAGATACTCAGTATGAGCTTTTTCGCGACCTCGACCGTCGCTGCGTGGCAGGCGGACTCGACGAGGCGGACTGTGCCGAGGCCGTGCGCATGAAACGCGCCTCGATCGAGTCGGAGAAAATCCGGAGCAACCCGGTCGCCCGTGAGGTGCTCGATGGCAAGACAACCTTCGTGGCCGTCTACGATGGCTTTTCCAGGGAGTTTCGCGGCCTGCGGCGGTTCATCCCGCATCGTCACGATCCGGAGAAGAACGAGCGCCTGCGCTACCTCGCGGAGATCGTGCCGAATGTGCGGCACTTCACCCGGCGGAGCCTCGTGGCCATGGACAACCCGGTCAACGGTGTGATCTATGGGCTGCTCGCCTCGGTGATGCTCAATACGCTGTTTTTGCGGGGCGATCGCAGCGAGGCGCTGGTGGCCGCTTCGGAGCCGATTGTCAGCTGGCAGTTCATCCTCACCCTGGCGTGCGCCGCGGCGGGGTTCATGGCCGGTGTCGCGGCGATGCTGAAATACCGCACCCGGGATCCTCAGCAGATCCATGCGCGCGAGGCGGCGGCGTATATGGATCTCAACTACGCCTACTATCGTCTCGGAGATGACGAAGCGTGGGCGCGTTGCATCCGGGTGCAGGGGGAGAATGCGGCGCTGACGCTGGCCCGGCCCGATGGTGAGGATTGAGCATCACGCCGATGGCATCGGCGTGATGCGGTGATGGCTGGCAGCCGGCCGCGATGAACGGTCGCCACTTGGCTCTCCGGCGCGAAAGCGGGGAGGTCATCGGCAGGCAGGGGCTCGCGGGCGGCTCTGGGCGCGTGCGTGAAAATCGCTGCCGGCGACAGGCTTCGGGGCATTTTCAGATATGCGCCCGGAGGCGCACGGCGCGCACGC
>RFJS01000047.1 GCA_003694825.1 Verrucomicrobiota bacterium
CGGCGGCGAGCCGGTTTTCTCGACCGTCTCGTCCTCCTGAATACGGGAGCGTTTCCCTCGCGGAACATCCCGAAGCGGATTGCCCTCTGCCGGCTGCCATGGATCGGTGCGTTGCTCGTGCGGGGGTGCAATGGCTTCAGCGGCGCCGCGGTGCACATGACCACGGTGCGGAAATTGCCGCGCGAGGTGGCGCGGGGCTACCTCTTCCCGCATCGATCGTGGGCGACGCGGATCGCGGTGCATCGCTTCGTCCGCGACATTCCGCTCGGGCCGGGACATCGCACCCAGGCTGAGATCGAAGCGATCGCGGAAAGTCTCCGCGAGGTTCGCCGGCGGCCGGTCAAGATCATCTGGGGCGAGCGGGACTGGTGTTTTGATCGGACCTTTCTCGAGGAGTTTCGGCGCCGGCTGCCCGAGGCTGAGGTGCTGGCCCTGCCGGATGCCGGGCATTGGCTGCTCGAGGATGCCGGCGAGCGCATCGCCGCGGAGGTTCGGGCGTTTCTCACGCGGGCGTGAGACCGAGGCGGGCCCGGCCGGGGATGGCGAGATCGGTTGCGCGGCGTGCCCGAGTTCGCCGGAGGTATTTTTTTTGGGGGGGAGGCGTCGTCAGGGCGCGGGTTGACGGCCGACGGCCGCCAGGTCGTGGATGCCGCGGCGGCGAGACTCGGCGAGGATGCGTTCGGCCTTGGGCAGGTCGTAGTAGAGTTCGGTGGGCGCGCCGTGGAGGGTGTGGTGCGCGGCGTAATAGCGGGCCGCGGCCATGAGGCGCTCGTGGAGCTGGCGTCCGCGGTTCCAGTGCGCGCTGGTTTTCTCCGCGGCATAGGCGAGGGCGAGCGCGGCGAGGATCCACTCGGCCCGCCAAGCGGGACGCACACGGCGGAGGATCGCGCCGAGGAGCACCCCGGTGGTTGCCAGCACCAGGCAGGTCAGCAGCCGATAGCGTGAGCCGGTGAAGATGTGTGGATCCACCGGCGTTCGCCCCACGGCGATGAGCAGCGAGGCACCGAGGGCGTAGAGCACGACCCCGAGGTGATAGAGCCGGTCCCGCCAGCCGGCGGCGAGGAAGCAGGCGGCAGTCACCGCGAGCACGCCAATGCCCAGCCAGGGGGCGACCCAGCGCTGCCCGTAGGCGAGCGGGGTTCCCAGCATCCCAAACCAGAACCAGAGGATTGCCCGAGCCTGCTGCAGCGTCGGCTGCAGCGTTCCGTGAGCCGGGTTGCCATGGTAGCCGATCATCCAGAGGCCGGCGGCCACGACCAATACCGCCGCGACGATCATGGCGTCGCGCCACCGGCGCTGGAGGCACAGCATGATCGCTCCAGCGAGAAAGACCACGAAGCCGTGGGCCAGGGTGAAGGCGGCGGCCAGGGCGAGAAGGAGACCCGTCGCCAGTGACCATCGTCCGGGGCGCTGCAGCGCGAGCAGGGCGAAGACCGCGAAAAAGACCGAGGAGACGTGCTCGCAGGCGCCGCCCCAGAAGAGGACTTCGTGATGCTGCAGGGAGAAGAGAAAGGCCCCGGCCATGGCGGCCGCGAGACAGCGCTCGAGGCGGGTCGGAAAAGTGAAGACGAATACCGCCGCGATGGGGACGAACAGCCCGGCGGCGACGAGCGTCAGCACGCGAAAGTCCATCGGCGCGCCGAGCCCGGCGTGCGCGGCCCAGGTAAGCAGCCGGGTGGTGAGGGTGCGGTGCTCGTTGTGAAACTCGGCGCTGATCGCGAGTTTTTCCCGGAGCGATGCGGCGTCCCCGATGCGGATCAGGAAGTCGAGGAACCCGTCAAAATCGTCCCAATAGGGGACGTTGACCGCCCAGCGGTGCACCTGCCACGCGGCGATGGCGAGGGCCGCCATGGCGAGCAGGGCGCAGGCGGCCGCCAGCGGTGTGGAGGCATGGTCCGCGGGCCGGCGGGCATCAGGGCGGGCGGCGGTTGCCGACGATGATGCGCTCAATCCGTGCGGCCCTCCGATCTCAAAGCGCCTTGCTGCCGGGCAGGCGGTGGTAGAGCCCGCCGAGTTCGCGCAGGTAGGCGGCGGACTCGTTTTGCAGGCGGTCGAGCTGTTCCGCCTTGAAGCGCCATGTCCAGTTGCCGACGGGACGGCCGGGCGTGTTGAAGCGGGCTTCGGAGCCGAGGTTCATGAGATCCTGCAGGGGGATGATCGCCAGGTTGCAGACCGATTCGTAGCAGGCGCGGATGAAGTCCCAGGCGATTTCCTGTCCGCTGATGCGGAAGTAGCGGCGGACGTGGTCGCGGACGTTTTCCCCGGTGGTGGCATACCAGCCGCGGGTGGTGTCGTTGTCGTGAGTCCCGGGATACAGAACCTGGTTGTGGTGGTGGTTGTGCGGGAGGTAGAGGTTGTCGGAACCGCCGCCGAAGGCGAATTGAAGGATGGCCATGCCGGGCAGGCCGGTGTCGTCGCGCAGCTTGAGCACGTCGGGCGTGAGCTCGCCGAGGTCTTCGGCAATGATCCGCGCATCCGGGAAGGCCTCTTTGACGGCCTTGAAGAAATCCAGCCCCGGACCGCGCACCCATTTCCCCGTGCGGGCCGTTTTGGCGCCGGCCGGGATGCGCCAGTAGCTGTCGAAGCCGCGGAAGTGGTCGATGCGAACGATGTCGCACATCTCGAAGCAGACCCGCAGCCGGTCGAGCCACCAGCGGTAGCCGTCGGCGGCAAGCGCCTTCCAGTCGTAGAGCGGGTTGCCCCAGAGCTGCCCGTCCGCCGAGAAATAGTCGGGCGGGCAGCCGGCGACGGCGCGCGGCTGGTTTTTCTTTGTGTCGAAGTCGAACAGCGCGGGGTTGGCCCAGACATCGGCGCTGTCGAGCGCGACGAAGATGGGAATGTCGCCGATGATGGAGATGCCGCGCTCGCGGGCGTAGGCGCGGATCTGCGACCACTGCCCGTGGAAGAGGTATTGGTAGAACTTGTGTGCTTCGATTTCCGGCTCGAGTTCGCGGGCGAGTTTGCTGCGAGCGGCTTTCGCGTAGCTGGCTTGCGGCGCGGGCCAGTCGGTCCACGGCGCCCCCTGGAAGTGATCCTTGAGCGCCTGAAAAAGAGCGAAGGCATCGAGCCAGTCGGCGTGGTGTTGCTTGAATTTTTCGAAAGGTCCGTATCCGAGATCCGGTTCGCCCGCGGCGTGAAAGCCCTCGTAGGCCTGCCGGAGGATGGGGCGCTTGATCTTGTAGATGCCGCCGAAGTCGACGGTGTCCTGCGGGAGAAAAAGCAGCGGACCGAGGATGTCGGGCCGGATGAGGTCGGCTTTGGCGAGGACTTCGACATCGATGAGGTAGGGGTTTCCCGCGAAGGCGGAAGGGCCCTGGTAGGGCGAGTCGCCGAAGCTGGTCGGGCCGAGGGGGCAGATCTGCCAGTGGGAAAAGCCCGCGGCAGCGAGAAAGTCGATGAAGCGGCGCGCTTCGTGGTTGAAGCAGCCGATGCCGAAGTCGCCGGGAAGCGCGGTGGGATGGAGGAGGACACCGGCGCCGCGTTCGGTCAGCCAGTTGAAGAGAGGAAGGGCGGTGTTGGACATGGTCTCAGTAGGAGAGTCTGGGATAGGTGGAGCCGGTGCGCGGGCCAACCCGATTCTTTGTGCAGGAGGTGCGGGCCGGGCTGTGTGGCCGAGAGGCGCGGCGAGCGGGCGAGCCGGGTGCGCCGCGGTCCCGGGAGAGTGGTTTCATTCGGATTCGGGAAGGGTCTTTTCGAAGCAGAGGCTCCGCTTGCGCCGGCGGTATTTTCCGAAGGGCGGGATCGGTTGATAACCGGCGGATTTGTAGAACGCAACGGCCTCCGGCTGGAGGTTGCCCGTGGCCAGGCGAAGCGTGCGGTAGCCGAGCCGCCGGGCATGGCGCTCGAGCGTGGCGAGCAGCTCGCGGCCGATGCCGCGGTTGCGGTGGCTCGGGCGCACATAGAGGTGCTTGATCTGGGCAAGGCCGGGACCGAGCGCCTGCAGCGCGCCGCAGCCGACGGCCTGTTCGCCGAACCAGGCCACGACGAACATGGCGAACGGATCCTCCCCATCGCGCCCCTTGCGGCGAAACGCCACGCGCTCGCCATACCGTTCGGCGAGCTCGACTTTCAGGGCGCGAAGCAGTTCGCGCGCATGTTCGGCCCGCGAGTCGTCTGGGGTGATGTGCAGCATGGCGGAGGAGGAGTATGCGCGGCCACCCCCGATCGGTGCGAGCAAACTACGCGGCCGCCCGAAAAAGCCGAAAAAATGTTTCCGCGCGATGCCTCCGGCGTGGGCGCGCCACCGGGGAGGCGAGCGTTGTTCCCACGGCGGGCCGCGAGGCCAACGGACGGGCCGGTTCCGGTGGGGGTGGACTGGATTTCGTCGAAAACGGCTTTCCCCGGGACGCGGAATCAACGAGACCTGATGGTTTTTCCATGTCCGGGCACGATCCAGAACAGTTGCCGATTCATGAGATTCGCGAGGCGTTGCTTGCTGCCGTGCGCGCGGAGGGGCGCGTGGTCGTGCAGGCGCCGACCGGATCGGGGAAGTCGACCCAGATCCCGCAGATGCTGCTGGACGCGGGATGCGCCGGCGACGGAGAGATCGTGGTCCTGCAGCCGCGCCGGCTGGCCGCGAGAATGCTGGCGCGGCGGGTGGCCCAGGAGCGCGGCGCGCCCCTGGGGGGCGAGGTCGGCTATCAGGTGCGGATGGAGGCGAGGGTCTCGGCGCAGACGCGCATCCGCTTCGTCACCGAGGGCATCGTGCTGCGCCAGCTCGTGGCCGACCCACGGTTGGCCAGGGTGTCGGTGCTGATTTTCGACGAGTTTCATGAACGCCACCTCTATGGGGATATCACGCTGGGACGGGCGCTGCAGCTCCAGCGCACGGCGCGGCCGGATCTGAAAATCGTCGTCATGTCCGCGACGCTGGAGACCGCCCGGCTCACGGATTACCTCGCCCCCTGCCGCGAGGTCGTGTCGGCGGGTCGGACCTATCCGGTCGATGTGCGCTTCCTGCCGAAACCGGTGAATTTCGAACGGGAGCCGGTTTGGGAGGTGGCGGCCCGGGTTGTCGGAGATCTTGTGGCAGACGGGGTGCCGGGCGACGTGCTCGTCTTCATGCCGGGCGCGTATGAGATCGGCCGGACCTGCGAGGCATTGCGGCACCGGCTTCGCGGGGCTGAGGTGGACGTGCTCCCGCTGCATGGTGAACTGCCGGTGGAGGACCAGGACCGGGCGGTCGATGCTTCGCAGCGACGCAAAATCATCGTGGCGACGAATATCGCGGAGACCTCGCTGACGATCCCCGGGGTGCGTGTGGTGGTGGATTCGGGATTGGCGCGCGTGCAGCGGTTCGATCCGCAGCGGGGCATCGATACCTTGCTGGTCGAAAAGATCAGCCATGCCTCCGCCGAGCAGCGGGCCGGACGCGCCGGGCGCACGGCGCCGGGCATTTGCGTGCGATTGTGGACGGCGCGCGAGCATGCCCACCGGCCGATGGCCGAGACGCCGGAGATCCGGCGGCGGGATCTCGCCGAGGTGCTCCTCACGCTGAAGGGAACGGGGGTGGCGGATGTCGACGGTTTCCCGTGGCTCGACGCCCCGGAGCCAAAGGCGCTGCAGCGGGCAAAAACCCTGCTGGCGGATCTCGGGGCCACCGCGGGCGAGGATGGGCCGCTCACGGATACAGGCCGGGCGATGCTGCGTTTCCCGGTGCACCCGCGGCACGCGCGGATGCTCGTCGAAGGCGAACGGCGTCGGTGCCTCGAGGCGGTAGCCTGGCTGGTGGCGCTGTGTCAGGGGCGGCCGGTTTTGTTGCGCAATCCGGGCAAGGCGGCGGAGCGGGCGCGGGAGGCCGAGCTCGGGCCCGAGGAGACATCCGACTTTTTCCGCGCCCTCGCGGCAGTGGCTTTCGCCCGGCGTTGCCGCTTTGCCGTCGAGGCGTGCCGGGAACTGGGCATTCACGCCCAGGCGGCGCGCCAGGTGGTGCCGATGGCGGCCCAGTTTATGCGCCTGGCCGGTGTTCAGGGGGCGGATACGCCTCCGGAGTCGATCGACCGCCGGGCCGTAGCCGCTTGCCTGCTGGCGGGGTTTGCCGATCAGGGGGCGCGCCGGCTGGATCGCGGCACATTGCGCTGTGAGCTCGTGCACGGGCGCCGCGGGACGCTCGCGCGCGAGAGTGTCGTGCAG
>RFJS01000383.1 GCA_003694825.1 Verrucomicrobiota bacterium
GAAGTGCACCTCGTTATTCACCGGCCGGATACGGGCGAGACCTTTGAGCGGACGATCGTGCGCAAGGTCATCCACCTCGACAGCGTGCGGGATGTGAGAATGCTCGAGGGGGAGATCGGCTACATCCGGCTCGTGCAGTTCGGCGAGCGCACGGTGGACGAGTTCAACGCGGGGCTGGAAAAGCTCCGGGCTGAGGGCATGCAGTCGCTGATCCTGGACCTGCGGGACAACCCCGGCGGACTGCTTGCGGTGGCCACCCGGGTTCTCGAGCCGTTCTTCGATCGCGGGGAGCTCATGCTTTACACCCAGGGGCGCGATCCAAAGTCCCGTGAGGACATTCGGGCCAACGGCCGTGGCGAGAGGCTGCGGCTGCCGATCGCCGTGCTCATCAACGGGGGCAGCGCCAGTGCCGCGGAGATCGTCGCCGGTGCCCTGCGCGAGTATCACCGCGCGGTGCTCGTCGGTGAGCGCTCATTTGGCAAGGGGTCGGTGCAGACGGTTTTTCCGCTCGGGCGCGATCGGGCGGTCCGGCTGACCACCGCCCTTTACTACCTGCCCTCAGGCACGGTCATCCACGGCGAGGGTATCGAACCGGACATTCGCGTCACCCTCACCGCCGAGGAGGACCGCAAGCTCTTTATCCAGCGCAACCGCCTGCCGTTGATGACGCCGGAGGACTTTCGGGAGCGCTTTGGTTTCGCGCCGATCGAGGATCGCCAGCTCACGGCGGCGATCGACGCGCTGCGCGGTCTGCGCGTGTTGAGCCGGATCCTGTCGGCCGGAGGAGGTGAGGGATGAGCGTTTCGGCCACTTCCGCGGGGCGGGTGCCGATCCTCGCCATCGAGACCTCCTGCGACGAGAGCGCCGTGGCGCTTTTCGATCCGGCGCGCGGGCTTTCGGGGCAGTGGGTGAGCAGCCAGGTCGAGCTGCATGGCCGCTATGGCGGTGTCGTGCCGGAGCTGGCGACGCGCGAGCATCTGACCAACCTCCCGCTGCTCATCGCGGAGGCCCGCGGACACGGTGAATGGCCGGGCGTCGGCCGGGTGGCGGTGACCGCCGGTCCGGGGCTCGCCGGCTGTCTGGCCCTCGGCCTGGCGGCGGCGCGGGCGATCGCACTCGAACGGACGCTGCCACTCACCGGGGTGAACCATCTGCGGGCGCACGCCTGGTCCCCCTTCATCGCGCTGCACGAGGAAGCCCCGGAGTGTTTTGAAGAGCGGCTCGAGCGCCTCCTGCCTCACGCGGGGCTGCTTGTCTCGGGCGGCAACACCATCCTCTTCGAGATCGGGCGGGATCGCACGCTGCGCGTCCTCGGCGCCACCATCGACGATGCGGCCGGCGAGGCGCTCGACAAGGGGGCCAAGTTGCTCGGCCTCGGCTACCCTGGAGGACCGAAGGTCGAGCAACTCGCCCGCGACGGGGATCCCCGGGCCTTCGAGTTTCCGCGTGCCCTGCCAGGGCGTGGCGATCTCAACTTCAGCTTCTCCGGCCTCAAAACCAGCCTGCGTTACCGGGTGGCGGACATGAGCGACGCCGAGCTGGAGGCGCGCCGCAACGATCTGTGCGCGAGCTACCAGGCCGCGGTCATGGATGTGCTCGAACGCAAGACGGGCTTCGCCCTCTCCAGGGTGCGGGCACGCAGCCTCGGGCTGTCCGGCGGCGTGGCCAACAACACCGTCTTGCGCGAGCGTCTCGCCGCTCTCGCCCGCAAGGCCGGCATCCCGTTCCTGGCGGCCCGCCGGGAGCATACGGGCGACAATGCCGCGATGATCGCCTTTGTCGCCTGGATCGATCCCGGGCCGGGACAGACGGACGAACTTTCCATCGCGCCGGCGCTTCCGATCGACAGCCACCCCGGGGCGTGAGCCGGTCGCGAGGGCGGTGGGCTTCGGCGTTGCCCCGACGGGCGTCTCTCCTGCAGGATACCCGGCGTTCCCCGCTATCCGGTTACCCCTCGCGTCATGTCTCCAGCCGAGCATTCAACCCCTCTGCATGCCCAGGGCGAAGTCGCGGAGTTTCAGGGGCTCTATGGCACCTTCCACGTCCATGAGATCCTCCTGCAGAAAATCTGGCTGCGCCGGGAGTTCCTCCAGACGGAGGCGCGCACCGGCGATGGCGAGCGCCTCGAGATCCTCGATCCCGGGCGGTGGAATCGCCTCGCGGGGCCGGATTTTCTCGGGGCGCGTCTGCGCATCGCCGGGCGGGAGGTTCGCGGTGATGTCGAGATTCACTTTCGCGCGGACTCCTGGATACAGCACGGCCACGACCGGGATCCGGCCTACGACAATGTGGTTCTTCATGTCGTCCTCTTCCCGCCGCCGGCCTATGCGCCGCCCGCGCGCACGCGATCGGGCCGGGCGATCCCGGTACTGGCGCTGATGGACCTGCTCTGGCACGATCTCGAGGAGTATGCCACCGACGATGCCATCGCGGCATTGAGCCGGCGGGATCCCTGGCCGGCCCTGGAGCAGCTGCTCGCCCTTCCCGGGGAGGAGCGGCGGGCGGTCATCGAGCAGGCGGCACAGCGGCGCTGGGAGGAAAAGTGTCACTTCGCGGCGATGCGCATCCGACGGCTCGGCTGGGCGGAAGCCTGTCATCAGACGGCGCTCGAAGTGCTCGGCTACCGGTCCAATCGCGTCGCCATGCTCCATGTCGCCCAGCTGCATCCGCTCGGTTCGTGGTGCGAGCGGCGGCCGCCTGTATCGCGGCTCTACGATTCGGCGCAGGGCGTCTGGTCGAGCCGCGGGACGCGGCCGGCAAACCACCCGCGCCGCCGACTCGAGCAATACGTGCGCTGGATGGAGGCGCGGCCCGATTGGCCGGCGCGCTTGCGCCGATTCGCATTGCCGTCGGTCGACGGCTGCGGGCTCGATGCCGGGGTGGCGCGGTTGCGGCGTCGCCTGGGCATGGCGGGCCTGCGCCAAGCCATCGCCCACGAGATCTGCGCGGATACACTTGGCGGCGACCGGTTCGACACCTGGATCGCCAATCTCGCCTTCCCCTTTCTCGCCGCTGCCGATCAGGAAGAGGCGGCCCGGCTTTTGTGGTTTGCCTGGTATCCCGGCGATGCGCCGGACAGCCATCGCATGGCGGCCCGCCAGCTCACCGATGGCCGCCGCCAGCCCGTTTCCAACGGCCTGTTGCAAGCCATCATCGCGCTGCAGCTCGACCACTGGCGCGCCGACGGAGCCATGCCTCTCGAATCGCGGGACCGCTCCGGCGGCGCATCCGGTTGAGGCAGCGAGCGAAAACCCGGTGGCAAAGCACCGTCTTCCCCGGGCCGCGCCTCAGGGCACGGGGCTTGACAGTGAAAACCCCGGAAAGTTAATTCCCGTCCTTTTAACGCCAGTCCTTTCGGTGGGTCTTGGGCCCGCCTTTTTTTTCAATAGCACATTCTATGAGCAGCGAAATCCTTTCCGTTCTCGAATACATGGAGAAGGAGAAGGGGATCAGTCGGGAAGACATGATCTCCACGATTACTACGGCTATCAAAAACGCCGCTGCGAAGAGCCTGCACTCCTCCGCCGAGCTGCGTGTGGAGCTCGACCCCAAAACCGGTGACCTCAAGGCGTGGCAAATTTACAAGGTTGTCGACTCCGTCAGCGACAATCAGCGCGAAATGCACATCGAAAAGGCGACGGCGATCAACCCGGCCGCCCAGCTCGGCGACACCGTGGAGAAGGAAATCGATCCCGCGCTGCTCGGACGCATCGCCGCCCAGGTCGTTCTCCAGGC
>RFJS01000384.1 GCA_003694825.1 Verrucomicrobiota bacterium
CCCCGGCTACTCGAGCCCGAGAATCTTGCGCCCTTCGTCCGAGATCATCTGCGGAGTCCAGACCGGATCCCACACGATGAAGACCTCGGCGGACTCGACCGCGTCGAGCGCCTCGATCTTGTTTTTCGCATCCTCGGCGATGACGGGCCCCATGCCGCATCCCGGTGCGGTGAGGGTCATTTTGACGGCGACCTTGTGCTTGCCCGGCTGCGAACCGGGCTCGATGACGAGATCGTAGATGAGCCCGAGATCGACGATATTGACCGGTATCTCCGGATCGTAGCACTGCTTGAGGGCGTCCCAGACGGCCTGTTCGCTGAACTCGCCCGATGCCGGGGCGGCATCCTGCTGCGCCGGCTGGAAATCCTCTCCGAGCGCGTCGATCTGATCCTCGGCAATCCGGAAGAGTCCCTGGTCGGTCTGCACGGTCACACTGCCGCCAAGCCGCTGGGTGACGCGCACGGCGGTCCCCTTCGGCAAGGTGATGGTGTCTCCAGCGGGGATCACCGTGACCGGCGTGTCGCGGACGAGGGTGTATTCACTTTTCATGATGGATGAGGTTGTTGAAGGCCGCAGGCGGAAAGGCTTCAGAGGACACCGCGAATGGCAATGTTCATCGCACGCGGAGCACCTGCGGCATCAGGGCATAAGCGTGCCCGGGATCGTTCAGCGCCTCCATCGCCCGGCGACCGTCCTCGAGGTAGCGCCGCAGCTCGCCCGCCGGGCCTTTGCCCGCGATCGGGTTGGCGCTGTCCTTGATCCGCTCCCGCAGCCGCTCGAGGAAGTCCTTCGGTTGAGGCCACTCGAGCACCCGGTATTCATCGAGCTCCGCCAGCTTCGCCGCGTGCGCGACCGCTTCGCGAAGGCCACCGATTTCGTCGACGAGGCCGCGCTCGAGCGCGTCTTCACCGGACCACACCCGCCCGCCGGCGATGGCCTCGACCTGCTCCAGCTCGATGCCGCGCCCTTCGGAGACGAGCGTCTTGAACTTTTCGTAGGTCTCGTCGACGAGCGACTGGATGACCGCGAGACTCGCCTCCGAGCGCGGCTCGACGATGCTGAAGATGCCGGCGTGTTCGCCCGTGCGCACCGTTTCGAAATTCAGGTCGATCTTCTCTCCGAGCTTCTGGATGTCGGGCAAAATCGCGATGACGCCGATCGATCCCGTGATCGTGCTCGACTCGGCGAAGATGTGGTCCGACTCGGTGGAGATCCAGTATCCCCCGGAAGCCGCGACCATGCCCATCGAAACCACGATCGGCACATCCTCGTGCAGGCGCTCCAGCTCACGACGGATCACCTCCGACGCGATGGCGCTGCCACCGGGGCTGTTGACGCGCAGGACAACCGCCGCGACATCGTCCCGGCTGCCGATCGCCCGAAGCGTGCGCGCGAGACTGTCCCCACCGAGATAGGCGCCGGAACTCTCTCCATCCACGATCTGCCCCTCGGCATAGACCACGGCGACGACCGGCGCGGAGCGTCGCTCGCGGCGCTCATGCCGGCGAACCGTGAGGTAGTTGAACATCGAGACCTGCCGGAAGGTTTCCTCATCGTCGGACTCGCCGTAGGTCTCTTTGAGGTCCTCGATGAGCTCGGCGAGTCCCAGCCCCTCATCGACAAACCCCAGCTCGCGGGCGGGCTCGAAGCTGAGCACCCCGCGCTCGTCGACGATCTTCTGGAGCTGCTCGGGCGGGAGACCGCGTGAACGGCCGACTTCCGCAAGCCACTGCTTCCAGATATCGCCGAGCAGCGCGGTGATCTGCTCGCGTTCCTGCGGGCTCATGTGCCGCTCCTTGAACGCCTCTCCGGCCGATTTGTATTCACCGGCCCGGGCGATCTGGATGCCGACCCCGATTTTCTCGAGCGTGCCGCCCATGTAGGCCACCTCCGCGGAGAGCCCCGCCACGTCGATCACGCCCATCGGATCCATGATGATCCGATCAGCCACCGAGGCCACGAGATGGTCCTGCATCGAGGGGCCCACGAGGTAGGCGATGATCGGCTTCCCCGACTCGCGAAAGCGCTCCAGCGCCCGACGAACCTCGATGATGCTGGGGTATCCGGTGCCAAGGTCCATCGGCATGAAATTGCCGTGCAGCAGAATCGCCGAGATTCGGTCGTCCTTCGCGGCCGCGTCGATGGCGTCGACCACCTGGCGGAGCTGCATCCTGGATGGCTCGCCCGAATCGAAGAGCATGGAGAGCATTTGCTCGTCTTCCGCGACGGGCTTGTCGACGAGGTTGACGGTCGTGTCGAAGACCAGGACCGCTCCGTCCGGCACCTCGGGCCGGGGCTCCTCAAGGGAAAGCACCGTCCCCAGCACGACAAAGAACATGAACATCCACATCGCCCCGGCGAGAAAGAGCGCCACGAGGCAGGCAAAAAGAGTACGGAAGAATTCTTTCATGAACCCAGCAAGTTTCCACCGGACCCGCGGCGGCGGGTCCCTGTCGGGAGAGGATGGTTAACGTCTCGGCGCGCGGGAACCAGCCTGAAGCTCGCACGCGGCCCGCATTCGCTCAGGGCGCCGGCGAGACCCTCGCCGCGATGGCGGTTGCGACCCGTCCCGGGCCGCCGAATCAGCCGCTTCACCGCGAGCGCAGCCGCCGCACCCGAGGCTTGGCAGCGCGTGGTTTCTTTCTAAGTTTCACCGATCCTCGTTTCTCTCTTCCCCGCTTTGCCCCGGACTGGCCGGGGCTGGTTCTGTCGAAATCCCGATGCTCGCCGCACTGATCCTCGTCACCGTCGTTCTTATCGCTCTCGCCTACCGGTTTTATGGCGCGTTTCTCGCCCGCCGCTGCGGGCTGGATGACGCACGGCCAACGCCGGCGCACACGCTCAAGGACGGGGTGGACTACGTGCCGAGCCGGGCATCGGTTGTCTTCGGTCACCACTTCTCCTCGATCGCCGGGACGGGACCGATCGTGGGGCCGATTTTCGCCGCGATGTATTTCGGTTGGGGGCCGGCGTGGCTGTGGATCCTCGTCGGCTCGATCTTCATCGGCGGCGTCCATGATTTTGGCAGCATGCTCATGAGCATCCGCAATCGCGGCCGCTCGATCGCCCAGACAAGCCGGGAACTGGTCGGCCATCGGACCGGACAGTTGTTCATCCTCTTCGTGCTGGTCGCCCTGGTCTATGTGATCGTCGTGTTCGCCGACCTGACGGCGACGACCTTCGTGCAATCGCCGGTGGTGGCGACCGCTTCCGGCTGGTTCGTCTTCATGGCGCTGGCCTTCGGCCTGCTCGTCGCCCGCACGCGCGTCTCGTTTCGCGGCGCGGTCTGGGTGTTTGTGCCGCTGACCATTGCCGGACTGCTCATCGGAGAATACCTCCCGGCGCCGACCCTCGGGAAAAACGCCTGGCTGACCGTGGTCCTGCTCTACTCGGCGGCCGCGGCGATCATGCCGGTGCAGTATCTGCTGCAGCCGCGCGACTTTCTCAGCTCGTTCTTTCTGTATGCCGTGCTGATCGCCGGGGTGGTCGGGATACTGTTTTCGGGCCAGCCGATCGAGGGTGAGTTTTTCACCGGACTCACCAATCCAGCCGCCAGTCCGGTCTACATCGTGCCGGCGCTTTTCATCACCATCGCCTGCGGCGCGTGCAGCGGGTTTCACAGTATCGTCGCCTCCGGCACGACCGCCAAGCAGCTCGCGGTCGAGAGTGATGTCCGCCGGATCGGCTACGGCGGGATGCTCGTCGAGGGCATCCTCGCGACGCTCTCACTCGCCACGATTATTGTGCTGACCCGCGGCGACATTGCCGCCGTCGGCGGCAGCCCCGTCGCCATCTTCGCGACCGGCCTTGGCAAGATCCTCGCGCCCCTGGGCGTGCCGGCGCAGTTCGCCACCGACTTCGCCCTGCTCGCAGTCAATACCTTCCTGCTGACAACGCTCGACACCTGCACGCGACTGTGCCGCTTCCTCCTCGAGGAGCTGCTCGACTGGCGCAGCGAACTGAGCCGTTACCTGGGGACATTGCTCGTGCTGCTGGTCCCGGCCGCGCTGGTGTATCAGACCTTCGACGGACAGCCGGCCTGGAAGGTGGTCTGGCCGTTGTTCGGCTCCACGAACCAGCTGCTCGCCGCCCTGGCGTTGATGACATTTGCCGTCTACCTGCGCGTCCATCGCATCCGGGCGGGCTTTGTCGTATTTCCGGCGGTGGTGATGCTCGCCATGCCGCTCGCCGCCCTCGCCATGATGGTCGCGCAATATTCGCTCTTCAGCCTGCTCGGCGGCTCGAGCGCCGCCATGTTTGCCCTAGGCGTGTATGTCGGGTGGCGCTCGCTCACCGTTGTTTTCAAGGGTCCGGATGACGGCCAGGCGCAAGCCGCATCGGCTCCAGCCAAGGCCTGATCGGCCGTCCCCACTATTGCGGCCACCAGCACCGCACCCGCGTCCCCGCGACCGGGGCACGCGCCCCGATTCGGAAAAATGTGCTTTCGCGGCCGGTGAAGTTTGACACCCGGCGCGATTCCAGCCCCTCATCAGCGGATTTTGTCCCGAGAAGCCATGCTTGAAAACGTCCAACCCGCACCGCCCGATGCCATCCTCGGCCTCACCGAGGCTTTCCGCAACGACCCCAATCCCGAGAAAATCAATCTCGGGGTCGGCGTCTACTGCGACGAGAATGGGAAAACCCCCGTGCTCGGTTCGGTAAAGCAAGCCGAACGCCGCATCCTCGAAACTGAAACCGCCAAGAGCTACCTGCCGATCGACGGCAACAAGGACTACGCTGCTCGCGTCCAGGCACTTCTCTTCGGCGCCGGTTCGGAAATCATCGCCGCCAGACGCGCCGCCACATCCCAGACGCCGGGCGGCACCGGCGCCCTGCGCGTCGCCGCGGACTTCATCCACAAGGCCTTTCCCGGCGCCACCGTCTGGCTCAGCCAGCCCACCTGGCCCAACCACCCGCAAATCCTCGCGGCTGCCGGCGTGCCGGCAAAGAGCTATCCCTACTTCGACCCTGCCACCAACGCCCTCGACTTCGCCGCCATGAAGGCCGCCCTGCAGGAAGTCTCGGCCGGCGATGTCGTCCTGCTCCACGGCTGCTGCCACAATCCCTCCGGCGTCGATCCCAGTCCCGAACAGTGGAGTGAAATCGGCCGCCTCCTCGTCGAGCGCGGCGCCATCCCGCTCATCGACTTCGCCTATCAGGGATTCGGCCTCGGCCTCGAGGAAGACGCCGCCGGCCTGCGCGCCCTCCTCGCCGTCTGCCCGGAGATGCTCATCGCCAGCTCCTTCTCGAAGAACTTCGGCCTCTACGGCGAACGCGTCGGCGCCCTCACCGTCCTGGCTCAGGACGCGGAAGCCGCCGCCCGCGTGCAGAGCCAGATCAAATCCGTGATCCGCGCCAACTACTCCAATCCGCCCATGCACGGCGCCGCCATTGTCGCCACCATCCTCGGCGACGAGGCGCTGCGCGAACAGTGGGAGGGCGAACTCGCCGCCATGCGCGACCGCATCAACGGCATGCGCCGCGCCTTCGTCGAAACGCTCGCGGCAAAGGGTGTCAGCCGCGACTTCTCCTTTATCACCCGTCAGCTCGGCATGTTCAGCTTCTCCGGCCTGGAAAAGGAACAGATCGAACGGCTTCGCCGCGACTACTCGATCTACATCTTGGGCAGCGGCCGCATCAATGTCGCCGGCATCACGCCGTCGAATATCGACCGGCTCTGCAGCGCCATCGGCGCCGTGCTCTGAACCACCTCGACAGCTCCTGAAAAGCTTCCCCGGGGACGGCCGATCGGCCGTCCCCTTTGCTATCTCCAGCCACCTTGCCAGGGTGTGTTCGAAAACCTGAACAAGAGCGAAAAGGCCTGAGAGCGCGACTTTTCAGACGCGCTCTGAGAAACGGACCGCTCGCTTCATCGCATCGGTCCTGCTCGCGTCCATCCGTGATTCTTTCGCCAGACAGGTTTTCGAACACACCCTGATCAGTCCGCCCGCACGAGCCGCCGGTCCGG
>RFJS01000048.1 GCA_003694825.1 Verrucomicrobiota bacterium
ATCGAGCAGGGGCCGACGACCACGAGGAATCGGCGGTCGTCGCCGAAGATCACGTTGTGGATATCGCTCCGGCGCAGCACGATGAAATCCGACTGCAGTTCGGTGCGCGGAAGGCTCGCGATCAACTCCGCCGGAGACGGAAGGACGCGATTGCTGACAACATTGAGATCGGCGGTCTGGTGCACGGGGAGGGCGAGTTTTAGCGTGCGCCGAGTGCTGTCGAGGGACAATTTCGGCAAAAATTCCGCCAGAGAAGGCGAAGTGGCGGGCCGGGCAGCGGAGGCCGTACAGAAAGAAGGCGGGCCGCCTACCCCTAAACGGCCCGCCATTGCTTTCTTAGTTACCCCAAAACCCCGCTAAGCGGGGAAAAGTGATTATCTAACACGTGTTTGTAGTGCGTTCATTCGAGTCGTCAAGCGGAAATTCCGAATTTTTTCGGCTTGGCGCGGCCGGCTGGTGGCGCGCTCAATCTCGAGGATGACCGCACTTGCGTATGTCTGGCGAGAACCGCGCACCGTTCTCGAAGTGAGCGGGCCGGATGCGGCCGAGTTTCTTCAGGGACAGTTTACCAATGACCTCTCCGGCGCCGCGGAGCAACGGCCGTGTGTCTATGGGTTGTGGCTCGACGTGAAGGGGCGTGTGTTGGCCGACGCCCATGTCCTCCGGCTCGACGACGAACGTTTTCTGTTGTTCAGCTTCGAGGTGTCGGCCGGCGTGATCCGGGACCGGCTCGAGGCGTATATCATTGCGGATGAAGTGGACGTTGCCGACGTTTCGGAGGCGTGGGCTGGATGGGTGGTCTGGGGGAGCACGGCCGCCGCCGCGCTGGAAACTGCCGGAATGGACGGCGAGGGCGCGCCGGACTGGGGGCGGTTCAGCCGGACGTCCGGGGGCGGGTTTTGTTTTCGCAGTCGGGATCTGGGGCGCGCTGTGGCGAGCTGGCATGTGGTCTGTCCGGCGGCGGCTCAGGATGAGTGGGGCACCCGTCTGGCAAACGGACATGAACGCGACGCGGACTGGCTGGACTGGACGCGGTGTCGAGCCGGGATTCCGCGCGTTCCCCGGGAGATCGGTCCCACCGATCTTCCCAACGAAGCGGGGCTGGATGCGGAGGCCATTTCCTACACGAAGGGTTGTTACCTCGGGCAGGAGGTGATGGCGCGGCTCAAGCATCTCGGCCAGGTGCGCCGGCGGCTCTATATCGTTGGTGTCGAGGGTGTCGATGCTGCCGCGGCGGCGGCGTTGTCGCTTCCGGCGCCGCTTTCGCCGGCGGAGGGTGGGCGTGCGATCGGCGAGCTGCGCAGCCTCTATCCGCGCGAAGGCGGACAGACGGTCGGCATGGCGATGCTCCGCACCGCGGATGCGGCCCCGGGCGCGGTGCTTTCGATCGAGGGCGTTCCGGGTGGGCAGGTCGTGGTCGAAGCGGTGGCGGAAGGGAGGGCGGTGCCGTGAGCGCGGAGCACGAAGGCCGCGGTGGAGCGCCGGAGGATCAACTCGTGGCTGTATTTCAGCGCCTGGGCGCGCCGGAGCGGCAGGCCCGGGTCATGGCCGCGCAGACGTGGAAACGCGCCGGTCAGATCGCGCGCGAGCGCGGGATCCCGGAAACCGAGGCGCTGGCCGGGCTGCTCGAGAAGATTGTCGCCGGGGTGCGCGGCACGTATTCACCGGATGCCGGGTGACGCCGGTTTCCGGCGCCGCGGTCACCAGGCGGTGAGAAGCTCGGCCACGGTGTCGAAATAGGCGTCCACCCACGGGTGGAGCCAGAGCATGTAGAGGGCGGCGCCGGCGGCGAGCATCGGGCCGAACGGCGTTTGCCGGCCGAAGCCGACAGGCGCGCTTTCCGTCTCGGAAGGGCCGTCCGCCCCATCCTGCCGTTTCCTGCCCCCGAAGAGACCGTGCCCAAGCAGCACGACCGCGAAGACAAGGGTCCCGAGTATCGCACCACCGAATACGGCGAAAACACCGCCCTTCCAGCCGAGAAAGGCACCGATCGCTCCAAGGAACTTCACATCGCCGAATCCCATCGCCTCCTTGCGGAGGACGGCCTCGGCGAGGAGGGCGATCCAGAGAACCAGTCCCGAGCTGATGAGCACGCCGACGATGCTGTCGAATGTGGCGCCGACGGCATCGATGAAGTAGACGCCGCTGGCGCGATCGTGCAGTGCGGGAAACAGCGCCGAGAGGACGACGCCGAGCACCGCCGCCCCGACGGTGAAGCGGTCGGGGATGATCATGTGATCGAGGTCGATGAACGTCGCGCAGATGAGGATCGAGACGAACACCATCCCGATGAGGGCCTTGACCGGAGGGAGCTGCAGCCAGCAGGCGAGAAAGAGCAGCGCGGTGAGCAGTTCGACGGCCGGGTAGCGAATGCTGAAGCGGCGTCCGCAGCAGGGTGCGCGGCCGCGCAGCACGATCCAGCTGAATATCGGGATGTTGCGGTGCCACGGGATGGGCGTGCCGCAGGCGCAGGTGGAGCCCGGCGTGATGATGGACCGCCCTTCGGGAATGCGATAGATGCAGACGTTGAGGAAGCTCCCGACGATGGCGCCGAAGCAGAAGGCGAAGGCGGGAAAGAACCAGGGGAAGGTGGTGTCGATCTCGAGCAGGGTTTCCATCATGGCCATGGGGCGCGGCGGCGTCGCTGTTCAGCCGTGGCTGCGGCCGAGTGCGGCGCGGCAGGCCGCGTGCATGACATCGGCCGGCGCGGCGCTCTCGGACCAGATCTCCAGGGCGCGCACGCCCTGGTGCACGAGCATGGCCAGCCCATTGGCGGCGGTGAGGCCTCGGGCGCGGGCGGCGCACATGAGCGGCGTCTCCGGCGGGTTGTAGATCATGTCGTAGATGAGGGGCGTTCCGGGAAGGCGGGCCACATCGATCGGCGGAGGATCTCCGGGCTTGAGGCCGGCGGAAGTGGCGTTGATGACGATGGCGTCGGCCGGCAGCCCGGCCGGGGGATCGCCGAGGTCGAATCCATGGACGCCCCGGCTGGCGGCCCGGGCTACGGGAGCGAGGGTGGCGAGGAGCCGCTCGAGATTGGCGGCGGTGCGATTGCCGATCCACAGGGTGGGGCAGCCGGCGCGCAGGCAGGCGACGGCGGCGGCGCGGGCCGCACCCCCGGCGCCGAGAAGGATGACGGGACGGTCGGCGACGCAGCAGCCCAGCTCTTCGGCGATGGCGCGCGTGACGCCGTAGCCATCGGTGTTGAAGCCCCGGTAGCCGGTCGGAGTGCGCAGCAGGGTATTGACGGCTCCGGATTCGGCCGCGGCGGGGTCGACGGCCTCGATCAGTTCGACCGCGAGGACTTTGTGCGGGATGGTGAGGTTGAGCCCGAGAAACCCGCGCGCGTGAAACCAGGGCAGGGCGGCGGCGAGGTCGCCCGGGGCGATGTCGAATTTGAAGTATCGCCAGGTCGAATACTTCTCATCGGCGCGTGCCATGTGTGCGAGAGCGGCGTTGTGCATGGCGGGACTGATGGAGTGGGCGACGGGATGGCCGAGCACGGCGAGGGCGGTGCCGGGGAAGGACCATCCATCGAGGTCGGCGAGGGTGTGGACGCGATCCAGGTTCATGCCAACAGACGGACTTTGCCCTCGGGGAGGGCGTGCAGGGGCAGTGAGCCGCAGCGGCGGCCTGCCTCGCGCCGCTCACGAACTCTGGTGCTGCTCGTGGACCCGCTCGAATTCCTCGACAAATTCCTCGAAGAGCCGGGCCATCGGCGGGCTGCCGGCGGCGGCGTAATGGCGGGCGAGATTGCGGCAGGAGCGGCAGAGGACTTCACGGACGGTGGTGGGGCTCAGATAAATCTCGTCGGGCGCGATGCCCTGCCGCTGAAGGTATTCGAAGAGGTCATGGGGAGTGAGAAAACGGCCACGGTCGAAGACGTCGATATAGAAGGGCACATCGGCCTCGTAGCAACCGACAAGAAAGTGCCCGGGGAGCCCGACCGGCTCGACCCGGATGCCGCAGCGCTCGGCGATGATCAGGTAAAGCGTGGCCAGGGAGATGGGGAGACCACGGCGGGTTTCGAGCAGGCGGTGCAGGAAGCTGTTGTCCGGGTTTTCGTAGTCTTCGGCGTTCCCGCGGAAACCGTATTCGTGAAAGAGGACACGGTTGAGGACGCGGCACTGCCCGTGCGGCGAGAGGTTTTCGATGAGCAGCTCGCGACAGCGGGTGGCGATGCGATCGAGCTGCTCGCAGATGTCGCCGACATCGAGCTCGGGATCGATGGTGCGGCAGAGCAGGAGCGCGCCGGTTTCCAGTTCGTAGCCGAGCGAGCGGATGAAGTCGCGAAACTCATTGGCCGGATCGGCATTGTTGAGCTCGAGCAGATACCAGCGCGCGTGGATGGCGGAGAACCGGTTGGGCCCTGCGATGACCCGATTGAGAAACGCTCGTGCCGCCTCGCGATTGGTTTCGAAGTAGCGCAAGAGCGCGCGGCGAACCGACGGGCTCGGGTCGTCGAGGAGGGCGAGGATGGCGTCCTGGCGGTTCGCGTCTGTGAGGTTTTCTGCCACGTGGACAATGAAGCCCCGGTGACGTCGGCGCGCAACGGGGAAGCGCGTTTCCTCTGTCGAATCAGTCCGTGGTTGATTGATGTTTCAGGGAAAACATCACCGCTGATATTACCTGAACCCCGGCTTGCGGAGGGATAGGGCTCCGCGGTGGGTGGCGACGGGGCTGCGGCCATGCCCGGAGGGGGGCTGAGAAAACCTGAAACCTCTCGCGGGCGGCCAATGACTGGCGATCCCAGTGGGGCGGGAGCACGCCGGCTGGCGTGGGCCTTGCCCGGGGGCCCGGATCGCCGCCTGCGGTTTTCCGGGGGCGGGCTCAGGTGTAGCGGCGCGCGCCGTAGAGCGCGGTCCCGATGCGCACCATGGTGCTCCCCGCCGCGACCGCCTCGCGCAGGTCGCCGCTCATGCCCATGGAAAGCTCGGGCAGGGCGATGTCGAAGCGTTCCTGCAGTGCCTCCCGGCAGCTTCGCAGGTTCTCGAAGGTGCGGCGGGCGAGGTCGGGATCGTCGCTGAGCGGAGCGATGGTCATGAGCCCCTCGAGCTTGAGGTGAGGGCAGTCGAGGATCGTTTCGGTGAGTGCCGGGGCTTCCTGCAGGGTGCAGCCGTGTTTGGCGGGATCGTCGCCGGCGTTGACCTGGAGGAGGATGGGGAGCCGGCGGCCGGCGTCGGCGGCGTGGCGTTCGAGCGCGTGGATCAGTTTGACCCGATCGACGCTCTGGATGCGGTCGAAGAGGCCGACGGCGAGTTTCGCCTTGTTGGTTTGCAGGTGCCCGATCAGTTCCCAGCGGACCGGACAGTCCGCCAGTGCAGCCCGTTTATCGCGGGCTTCCTGGACGCGGTTTTCGCCGACGGAGGGCAGGCCGGCGCGGACGGCGTATTCGACTGCCGCGGGAGGGTGGTTCTTGGTGACGGGCAGCACGGCGACCGAGGCCGGATCGCGGCCCGCTGCGTCACACGCTGCCGCAATTTCCGCCCGGACCCGCTCCAGACGTTGGAGAAAATCCTCGAAGGCCAGATCCATTAAAAACGTGATGGAGGTTTTTGGTTGCAATAAGAAATCGTTATCTTACTGTTTTCGCAACCCCTGAACATATGCAAATCGAGAATTTCAAGGTCTTTGCGGATCTCGTTGAAACCAAGAGTTTTTCCAAGGCGGCAAAGCTCAATGGCATCACGCAGTCGGCGGTGAGCCAGCAGGCGCGGGCGATGGAGCGTCATTTCAAGACGTTGCTGGTGGATCGCAGCCAGAAGCAATTTCAGCTCACGCGCGAGGGCCAGCAGGTCTATGAGGCGGCCAAGGAAATCCTGTTTCACTACGAGAAACTCCTCAGTGAGCTGCAGGAGTTGAAGAAGGTGGTCAGCGGCACGATCCGCATTTCGACGATCTACAGCATCGGGCTTCATGAGCTGCCGCCTTACATCAAGAAGTTCCTGCAGGTCTATCCCTCGGTCAATGTCCGGGTCGAATACCGCCGCTCGAACCTCGTGTATGAGGACATTCTCCACAATGCGGTCGACTTCGGTCTCGTCGCCTTTCCGCACAAGGTGCGGCAGGTGGAGATCATTCCCTTCCGGGAGGATCAGATGGTGCTCATCTGCCATCCGCAGCATCCGCTGGCGGGGCGCGCCGCCGTGGAGGTCAGGGATCTCGTCGACTACAAGTTCATCGGCTTCGATCCGGACATACCGACGCGCAAGGCGATCGATGCGATCTTCAAGGACTACCGCTTCGAGGTGGAGCCGGTGATGGAGTTCGACAATATCGAGACGGTGAAGCGTGCGGTCGAAATCGACGCGGGCGTGGCCATCGTGCCGAGCGCCACGGTCGAGCAGGAAGTCAAGCAGGGCACGTTGGCTCAGGTGAAACTGAAGGGGCGCACCTTCACCCGGCCGCTCGCGCTGCTGCATCGCAAGGGGCGCGTGATGACGCCGGCGATGAGGAAATTTCTCGAGATGCTCACGGGACAGGCCATGGACGATCGGGGCAAGCCGATCGAGAAGCCGGCCGAAGACGCAGGCGCATGAGCCCGTCGAGTTTCCCGTATTCGAAATTTTGATTTCGCCGCTGTCGGACGCTCCCGGCAGCGGCGTCTTTGTCTTGCGATCACGAATCGGTGGGAACGGCGGCGAGTCGCCGCGGGGGCGGCCGGGGGAAGCGATGCGGCGACGGAGGGAAATCGGGCCGGGAGGTGGGCGCTTTCCGCCGGGTTCGCCGGTGGGCAAATGGGAAGGGGCCGGCGGTAACCCCAAAACGCCGGCCCCTCGTGTTTTCTGAGCGCCTGCGCAATGCGCAGGTGTTCCATCTACCCCAATACCCCGTGTCAGTGTTGGCGGGGAAACCCATGGTATTGAAAGCACACCTCGTGCCATTTCAGTGGCGTTACGGTGACGATCGCGGATCTTTTCAGGGATACGGGCGTCCTGCGCATCCGAAAACCAGGGACGCATGAAAATCGTTCATCGTGTCGGGGGCTTTCGGCGCGAGGGTTCATGGATGGATACCGTGGGTGAAAAAAATGCCGGGCCGCAGCGCTGCGACCCGGCAGAAAAGTCCCGCCGTGCGGACCCTGTGTCGGCGGATCAGGATTGGGCGGCGGCTTCGAGGATCCGGTTGAGGCGGCCGAGCATGGGGCGGAAGTCCTCGAGCAGGCCGGCGGCGATAAGCGCGTCGTCGAGGAGCTGCTCGGCGATGAGCGGGGCGAGATCGCCCTTGGTTTCGCGAGCCTTGTTGAGGTTGATGATGAGCGGGTGGCGGGGGTTGATCTGCAGGTCGACCTTCACGTTGTTGGAGACTTCCTGGTCCATGGCGCGCATCATCCGGCGCATGTGTGCGCTCATGAAGTCGGTGTTCAACGCCATGGCCGGGCTGTCGACGAGGCGCTGGCTCGCCTCGACCTTGCCGACGCGTTCGCCGAGCGTGTCCTTGAGCCACGAGCACAGGGCTTTCGTCTCATCCTCCGAGAGCGCGTTTTCCGCTTCGGGCGTGGGCACGTCCGGGAGCTTGAGGTCCGGACTGTCGGCCGAGACGAGTTTTTTCCCGTCGAACTCGCGCAGGTTGTTCATGACGAACTCATCGACGGGCTCGTAGAGGAAGAGGACCTCGAGGCCGCGCAGCTTGAATGCCTCGTAGTAGGGGCTCGCTTCGAGGGCCTCGCGGTTGGGGCCGATCAGGTAGTAGATCTCGCGCTGCTCGCTGCCCATGCGGCTGACGTAGTCGGCGAGGCTGGGGTATTTGCCCTTTTCCGTCACCGACGACTCCATGCGCAGCAGCTTCGCGAGCGCCTCGCGGTGGGTGAAGTCGGTGGCGACACCCTCTTTGATGTAGATGCCGAACTTGCGGAAGAACTCGTCGTAGCCTTCCGGCCGGTTTTTCGCCTCTTCGGCGAGGAACTTCAGGAAGCGTCCGGTGACGATCTTGTTGAGCTTTTCGATGAGGGTGCGGTCCTGCAGGGTCTCGCGCGAGATGTTCAGCGGCAGGTCCTCGCAATCGACGACGCCGCGCAGGAAGCGCAGCCACTCGGGGAGGAGATCCTTCGGTTGGGCATCGATGAGGATCTTTCGGCAATAAAGCGCGACCTCGGGGTCGATCCGGCCGAAGCCCCAGCGCTCCGGGTTTTCCTGGGGCACGAAGAGCAGGGCGTGGATGGCCAGCGGCGCGTCGGCGCTGAAGTGCAGGCGGTAGCGCGGTTCGTCGAAGGCGTTGGCCTGGTATTTGTAGAACTCGGTGTATTCCTCGTCCTTGATCTCGTTTTTGTTGCGCAGCCAGATCGCCTGGACGGTGTTGACGCGCTCCCCGTTGAGATTGATCGGGAACGGCACGAAGCTCGAGTAGCGGCGCAGGATCTCGCGGATGCGGTCCGCGTTGGCGAATTCGTGGCAGTCGTCCTTGAGTTCGAGGACGATCTTGCAGCCCCGCCGCTGTCCCTCGACTTCCTCGATCTCGAAGGTGCCGGAGCCGTCACTCGTCCAGCAATGCCCGGTGCCCTCGGGGTGCCAGGAGCGGGTGTAGACGCGGACGCGTTTGGCGACCATGAACGCGCTGTAGAAGCCGACGCCGAACTGGCCGATGAGGTTGACGTCCCTCTGGTTGCCCTCGGCCAGCGCTTTGAGGAACTTCTTCGTGCCGGAGTGGGCGATGGTGCCGATGTTTTCGATCAGCTCCTCGCGGGTCATGCCCACGCCGAAATCCTGAATCGTGACGGTTTTGGCCTGATCGTCGGTGGTGATGTTGATCTCCAGCGGGAGGCGGTCGTCGAAGACTTCCTTCTCGGTCAGGTGCAGGTGGCGAAACTTCTCGAGCGCATCCGCGGCGTTGGAGACCAGCTCCCGCAGGAAGATCTCCCGGTGGGTGTAGAGCGAGTGGATGACGATATCCAGCAGCTGCCGGATCTCGGCCTGAAACTCGTGTTTTTCGACGGATGGATTGCTCATGGTGAGTGGTTGGTCGTTGTGTGTCGGTTGAAACGTCCTGATGGGCCGTGGTTAACCAGCACCGCCGACGGCGCAAGCGGGAATTCGCGACGTAACGGACTGGCGATGAGATAGTTCTGCTGTTTTAGGGGAGCCGGATGGTGGTTTGGGGCAAGGACCTCGTGTCCTGCTCCGGCATGAATGGGGGATGGGCGTTAAAGGTGTTGCCCGCCGTTTCCGATGAGCAAGAAACTCCACCTCCTATCACGGGTGTTCTGGAGGTTCTCTTGGGAGTGATTCTCTCAGCCACTTCTCTTCCCCCCCTATGACAACGTCATTTTCTTTCGGAAGCCTCTTTAGCCGGAGCAAGCGTCGGCGTTGGCCGACGGGTCGCCCCGGGCACCCTCGTTCCGGTGGTGGAACGGCGAGCGGAACAGCCAGCCGTTCACAAGCCGGCGCAGTCGTGGAGAGCGACACGATACGCCAGCTCAAGGAGGTCGTCGAAGCCGCCATGCACCTCAGTGAGGCGATGGCCGCGATCTCTTTTGCCGCGGGTGATGCGCGCGAGACGCTCGAGCGCACCCAGACGATTTCGGCGGCCACCGAAGAAATGGTGGCGACGGTCAACGAAATCTCGCGCGCGACCAATGACTGTGCCGCGATGGCGCGGGAATGTGAGCACGAGAGTGCCGAGAGCGTCTCGACGCTGCGGTCTGCCGTGGAGAGCATGCGGCTCATTCATGGGGCCAGTGAGACGGGCATGGAGCGCACTTCGAGGCTGGAGAGCGCATCGGTCGAAATCGGGGATATCGTCCGCACCATCCAGGAAATCGCCAATCAGACCAATCTCCTCGCCCTCAACGCCACCATCGAGGCGTCGCGTGCTGGCGAGGCAGGGCGGGGATTCGCGGTTGTCGCCAGTGAGGTGAAGGAGCTTTCCAAACAAACCGCGTCCGCGACGGAGGGTATCCGCCGTTGTGTCGAGGGGCTGCAGGCGGAGATCGCCGGAATCGCCGAGGCGATGCGGGCGATGCGAGAGGCGGTGGGCAACGGGGAGACGCTCGTCGAGGAGGCCTCGCAGCGCGTCGATGCGATCGGCGACCGGGTGCGGCAGCTCTCCGAGATGCTCGGCACCACGGCCTCTTCAGTCACGGAACAGACCTCCGCCAACCAGGAGATTGCGTGCCGCATCTCCGAGATCGCGGAACTCGCCAACCACGCGGCCAGCAACACGGAAACCGCGATCGAGGCGGTGGCCGGGGAACAGGCGTTCATCGATCGCCAGCTCGAGGCGTTCGACGCTCTCGAGATACCCGGTTACGCTATCTTCCGTTCGCAGGTGGATCACTTTCTGTGGAAGAAGAAACTGGCCGAGTATCTGCTCGGGCGAAACGAAGATTTCCTGCAACAGTTGCGCGATCACCATCAGTGCCGCCTCGGCAAGTGGTATGACAGCGTGTCATCGAATCCTCGCTACAAAAACCTGCCTGAGTTTGCCGCACTCGAAGCGGTGCACGCATCCGTCCACTCGCACGGGATCGAGGCGGCCAGGCGGTTTCGCGAAGGTGACCGAAAGGGGGCGATGGAATCCTATGCGGCGCTCGATGTGGCGTCGCGGCAGGTCGTCGATCTGTTGCGGAAACTCGCCGTCAAGCTGGGCTTTGACAGAGCGGGAAATGCGTGAGGGTTCCCTTGTCTCCCGCGGACAGGCTCTGTGCGGTTTTCAGGCGGGCTTTTCACGCCAGCTGAAACGGGTAGATCGCTCCCAGTCCCAGCAGTTGCGTCAGCTCATCGAGGGCCCGGCGTGATTCCTCGAGGAGGGCGGGATCGGCGAGGTCCTCGGGCGTGAGGCGGTCGCGGTAGTGTTTTTTTACCCACGCTTCGAGGCGGTCGGCGGTGGTGTCGTCGATCCAGACGCCCGGCGGCAGCGCGGCGCGTTCGGCTTCGGTGAGCACGATGCGCAGGCGCAGGCAGGCGGGGCCGCCGCCGTTGTGCATGCTCTGGCGCAGGTCGCGGATGTGGAGATGGCGGATCGGGTTGGCGGAGTCGGCGAGGATGTCGTCGATCATGGCGGCGACGCGGGGGTTCTCGCGGCACTCCTGCGGAGCGATGAGCGCCATGGCGCCGTCGGGGAGGGAGACGAGCTGGCTGTTGAAGAGGTAGGTATTGACGGCATCTTCGAGAGAGACGCGGCTGGCGGGCACGAGCACGAAGATCGGCGTCTCCCGGCAGGCGGCCTCGAACCGGCGCCGGATGGTCTCGAGGGCGGCGGCGCCGGTGGCAAACGCCTGCTCGTGGACGAGGAAGACGTGTTCGTTGCAGACGCTGATGACGTCATTGTGGAAGACGCCTGCGTCGATGGCCTCGGGTGACTGTGCGAGGTGGAGGACGCGCTCGGCGGGCAGGTGATTGAGGCGGGCGACGGCCGCGCTGGCCTCGGCG
>RFJS01000385.1 GCA_003694825.1 Verrucomicrobiota bacterium
CACGCCCATGGAGATCAGGCCCGGCCGGAGCGACACCCGGCGTCCCTCGATATCCGCCGCCACGACGAGGCGCTCATCGATCCAGGCCATCAGCCGCCCGGCCGTCACACGCATGCGGATCCGATACCAGCGTCCGCGCTCGAAGCGCATCATTCGCTGTGTTTCATTCTCGGACGCATCCAATCCGTCGATACTTGAGATCCCGACGAGCGAACCGCCCCATCCGCCCACCACGAGCGTGCAATGGCTCTCGCCCACCGGCACGGTCAGACCACAGAAGAAATCGCCGCCCTCCACCCGTCGCGCCTCCAGCGAGATTTCAAAGTCCAGATTCGGCACCTCTCCGGTGAAAACGACTCCACTCAACCCCGGCCCCATACCGATCTCCAGCCAGCCTTCCCCGGTCAGCCGCACCGGCCCATGCTCCGGGAAGTCGATGACGCGCCAGCCCGCCAGCGACGTCCCGTCGAAAAGCACCGCCTCCGCGGGGCCGCCGCAGGCACCCGCCAGCCACCCGGCCGCCACCATCACCCAGCTCCCAACCATACGCCAGCGATGACTCATCCACACAGACGCTGTCCGCTCTCCGCTGCGCGTCAAACCACCCGGCGCCGCCGCGCCCGCTCCGGAGCCCCATCCGCGCCCGCTCCGGGCAGAACCCACCCGCCATACCGAAGGACTTGCCCTCCCACCGATCCGCGCCTACTGCCGAAAAGTCGAAAAATCCCGCCACCGGGAGGCTGGGCCTCTGCCGCTCGCGCAAGCCCCCCGGCCCCGGTGTGCGCCCGGGTCCATGCCCGGACCTGAAACCTTCGCTCGACACCAACCCCGATGCGCCATCGCTCCACCCTTCAGCTCCTCGTCATCGTCGGCCTCCTTGCCCTCTGTCCGGGCCGGACGTCCTCCGCGCCCGCGCAGCCGCCCTCCGCAGCCGACACCGCCGCGGAAGCGGCCAGCCTGCGGGACCGTCTCGCCACCAACCCCGCCGACACCGAAGCCGCCTATCGGCTCGCGCGCCTGCTCTCCGACCAGGGCCGGCCCGACGAAGCCATTGGCGTCCTCCAGGCCGGCCTCGCCGCCTCCCCCGGTGATCCCACCCTGCGCCGCGCCCTCGCCATGGTCGCCAAGATCCATGGCCGCACCGAACTGGCCATCGCCACCCTCTCCGACCTCCTCGAAGACTTTCCCGACGACCGCACCGCCTTCAACCACCTCCTCGACCTCTACCTCCAGGCCGGCAACGAAGCCAACGCCGCCCGCTGCTTCGACCGCCTCATCGCCGAAGGCCGCATCACCGAAGCCGACAAGCATCTCTTTCTCGCCGACATGCACCTCAACCGTGGTGAATTCCGCCCCGTCCCCCGCCTGCTCGGCCAGGCCCGCAAAGCCGCTCCCGACCACCCCAACCTCGACCGCCTCTAAGCCAAATACTACGCCGCCCTCGCTCGCGACGCCGCCGGGAAAAACCAATACAGCCGCGCCATCCTCTACTGGAACCGCGCCCTGGAAAAGGCCCCCGACGACAACGCCATCCACCTCGTCCTCGCCCGCCTCCACCTCAAACTCGAGGACTTCGCCGCTGCCGAAAAGCACTTCGAGGCCATCCTGCCCCTGCGTCCGGTCGACCCGGCCTACTACCTCGAATACGCCCGCGCCCTCGACGCCCTCGACAAGATCGACGCCGCCGTCGCCGTCCTGAGGCTCGGCCGCGACCTCGCCGCCGACCGCGGCGAAACCGATTTTCTCCCCCGGTTCGATCAGCGCATCGCCGAACTCAGCGCCATCCTTCCCGGTGCCGAGCCCCCCTCCGGCCAGGCCGGCTCGGCCCCCTGATCCCATACCGCCGCCCACCGCCCAGCCGCATCCCGTCAGATCCGCTCCATCGTCATGCGCCTTCTTCTCGCCACCCCTCTTCTCACCCTCCTCGCTCTCTCGCCCAGCCTCGGCGCCCCGGCTCCGCTGCTGCGATCCGAGGCCCTCGCCAGTCCCCCGGCATCCGATCCTGCCGCGACCCTCTTCACCGAACTCGACGCCGACGCCATCGGCGTCGGCTCCTTCGTCAACGACTACAGCGGGCCGCTCGTCTTCGGCGATCGTTGGCGCGACTACATCCTCGGCTCCATCGGGACCGGCGTCGCCGTCGGCGACATCGATGGCGACGACCTCCCGGACATCTTCGCCGTCAGCAAGGACGAGCAAAACCGCCTCTACCGCAACCTCGGCGGACTCCGTTTCCAGGACATCACCGAGACCGCCGGCATCACCGACTCCCCACACCCGGGTGCCGGCGCCAGTTTCGCCGCCATCGACAACGACGGCGACCTCGACCTCTACGTCTGCTACGTCGGCGGCGGCAACCAGCTCTGGATCAACGACGGCACCGGCCACTTCACCGAACAGGCCGCCCGCTGGGGCATCGCCATCGACAACGGCTGCACCCAGGCCTCCTTCGCCGACTACGACCGCGATGGAGACCTCGACTTCTACCTGCAGAACAACCTCATCACCCGCGACGGCCAATCCCGCGAACTGCCCGACCAGCTCTTCGAAAACCGCGGCGACCACTTTATCGAAGTCACCGCCGCCGCCGGCATCAGCGGCGCGGCCAACGGCCACTCCGCCCTCTGGTGGGACTACGACGAAGACGGCTGGCCCGACATCTACGTCGCCAACGACTACCAGCCCCTCGACCGCCTCTATCACAACAATCGTGACGGCACCTTCACCGACGTCATCTCCTCCGTCATCCCCCAGGCCCCCTACTACAGCATGGGCTCCGACTTCGGCGACATCGACAACAACGGCCACGACGACCTCTTCGTCTGCGACATGGCCGCCACCTCCCACGCCAAGCACGTCCGCACCGTCGGCAACCACGGCCACATCTACGGCTACGACCCCAAAGGCGCCACCCCCCAGAGCCTCAAAAACGTCCTGCTGCTCAACATCGCCCCCCAACGCTACCTCGACATCGCCTTCCTCGCCGGCCTCGCCGCCTCCGACTGGACATGGGCCCCCCGCCTCGCCGACCTCAACAACGACGGCCGCCTCGACGTCTTCATCACCAACGGCATGCTCCGCTCCTTCCACGACGGCGACCTCGCCATGCGCCGGGTCCAATACAGCGAAGACGAGGCCATCCGCGCCGTCTTCCACCACCAGCCCGTCCTGCGCGAACACAATCTCGCCTTCGAAAACCTCGGCGGCCTGCGCTTCGCCGATCGCGGCGCCGCATGGGGCCTCGACAAACTCGGCGTCAGCTTCGGCGCCGCCTTCGCCGACCTCGACCGCGACGGCGACCTCGACCTGGTCATCAACAACTTCGGCGAAAAGCTCTCCGTCTTCCGCAACAACGAAACCAGCGGCCACCGCGTGAACCTGCGCCTGCGCGGCACCACCAGCAACAGCCACGGCATCGGCGCCCGCGTCACCCTCACCGCCGGCGACCTGCGCCAGCGCAAAACCCTCGCCCTCATGCGCGGCTACATGTCCACCGACGAGCCCATCCTCCACTTCGGTCTCGGCCATCGCGATACGATCGACCGGATCGAAATCCTCTGGCCCTCCGGCATTCGCCAGACCCTCACCGGCCTCGCCGCCGACCGTCACTACACCATCACCGAGCCCGCTGCCGACACGGCCGCCACCGCGGACGCCCCTCCCGACACTCGCGCCGCTCCCCCGCCACGCTTCCAACCCGCCGCCGTCGAACTGCCGCCGGAAGCCGCCCGCGAAGAAGCCTGGTTCTCCGACTTCAACAAACAGCCCCTCCTCCCCTTCCCCGAATCCCGCATCGGCGGCAAGATCGCCTTCGCCGACCTCAACGCCGACGCGCGCCTCGACATCGTCCTCACCGGCGCCCTCGGCCGCGAAACCACCGTCCTGCTCAACGAAGGCTCCGGCCGCTTCGCCCACGCCTTCTCCGTCGACCTCGAGACCGACTTCGGCTGCGAAGACTGGGATCTGCAGATCGTCGACTGGAACGGCGACGACGCGCCCGATCTCCTCGTCGCCTCCGGCGGCGTCGAATCCCCGGAGGGCGACGATTTCTACATCAACCGTGTGTATCTGAACGACGGGCACGGCGAATTCACCCGCGAATGGAGCCTCCCCTTCGACGACCTCCGAAACGCCACCCGCGTCGCCCGCGCCGCCGACATCGACGCCGACGGCGATCTCGACATCTTCTTCGGCGAAAAGACCATCCCACACAAATACCCGCTCGCCCCCGCCTCCTCCCTCTGGCGCAACGACGGCGGCACCTTCAACCCCGTCCCGCCGGCCGACATCCCCGGCCTCGCCGAGGCCGGCCGCATCGCCGACGCCGCCTGGGCCGATCTCGACAACGATGGCGATCCCGACCTCGTCGCCGTCCGCGAGTGGGACACGCCGTTGAGCTGGATCAACGATGGCCGGGGCCGCTTCCAGCCGCGCCCGCTCACCGCCGATCCAGCCGCCACCCGGGGGCTGTGGACCTGCCTCGCCCTCGCCGATCTCGACGCGGACGGCCGGCTCGACATCGTCGCCGGCAACCTCGGCCTCAACAGCGAGTATTCAGCCACTCCCGACGCCCCGATCCGCCTCTGGCACTCCGATGGGAGCGACGGCCGCGTCCGCCTCATCGAGACCTTCCTCGACGGCGGCATCGAGCGCGTCCGCGAAGTCAAGTGGCGCCTCGAGAAAGAATTCCCGAGGGAAATGCGCCGGATCCGCACGCTCGCCCAGTTCGCCGAAATGCCGCTCTCGCGCATGTTCCCGCGGCTCGAAGAGCGCGGCTACCGCGCCCTCGAGGCCACCGAACTGCGCTCCGGCATCTTCTGGCAGGAAGCCGACGGCACCTTCACCTTCTCCCCGCTGCCCGCCTTCGCCCAGTCCGGCCGGGCCATGGGCCTGCTCGTCGCCGACGCCGATGCCGACGACCGCCCCGACCTCATCCTCTCCCTCGAATACCCCTCCCCCGAACCGTGGTCGGGCCGCATCGAGAAAGGCCACCTCGCCCTCTGCCTCAACCGCGGCCAGCGTCATTTCGAAACCGCGCCCGACTTCCACGGTGGCCTCCTCATCGACGGCAGCCCCCGGGGCATGGCCTGGGGCGACCTCGATGGCGACGGCCGGCCCGAACTCGGTGTCTACCTCAGCGAGGGCATGCCGCAGTTTTTCCGCCGAAGCGCCGACTGACGCTCACGCCAGGCCCGCCCGGCGGCGACCCGTGTCGCGCCGTCCCCACCTTCGCCGTTGAGCGAAGGGAAATGGCCGCCCATGGTGTTCTACCCGGACGGATCCGCCTCGCGCGGCTCAAACGAACGTCCACCGGAATCCGCCGCCATCGACACCATCCCATGCGCCTCGCCACCCCGTTCGCCGTCCTCATCGCCCTCACCCTCCACCTCCTGTCTGCCACCGGCGCCGACACCGGCGGCACCAGGCGCTCCGCCTCCGAAACTCGCCGCAGCAAGCCTCCCCGCACGACCGTCTACTCCGAGGTCAGCAAGGACTACAAACGCGAGATGCTGCCCACCGGCGTGTGGAAAACCGAAACCTACGCCTTTGCTCCCGGCGCCATCCTCGACCGCGAGGGAAGCGATCCCTCCCTGCACGAACTCACCTTCAACGAAGTCGGCGCCATCGCCGCCCGTGCCCTCGCCAGCCAGCAATACGTCCCCGCCACCGATCCGGAAAAGACCGACCTGCTCATCGTCGTCCATTGGGGCAAGACCATCCCCTTCGACAACGGACTCCAGGACCGCGCCATCGAGGACATCGGCGACATCCTTTCCGCCGAGATGGAGCAGCCGGACGTCGGAAGCGGTTTCTCCGCCGACGAGGGCGCCTTCGAAAGCGCCATGGCTCTGCAGAAACTCGCTCAGCGCGAGCGCGACGCCGCAAACCGCTTCAACGCCCGCCTCCTCGGCTATGCCGCCGAACTCGACGACCTCGGAGCCACGCCCGAACTGGTGCCTCCGCTGCGCAACTATCAGGAGGAACTGGTCAGCGATGTGGAGACACCGCGCTACTTTGTCATCCTCCAGGCCTTCGACTTCCAAAAGGCCTGGAAGGAGAAAAAGATGAAACTGCTCTGGGTGACCCGCATGAGCATCGACGCCCGCAAGCGGCGATTCAGCGACGAACTCGCCGCCATGCTCGCCGCCGCGGCCGAGAGCTTCGGCAACAACCACGGCAAGCTCATCCGCGACGCCCGCGCCCCAGAAACCGAATACGGCGAACTCGAGGTGCTCGGCATCGAAAAATAACGCGCGGCTCCCCCTTCCCAGCACGGTTCCGGTTGCAGTCGGCGCGCCTCCCCCTTCCCAGCACGGTTCCGGTTGCAGTCGGCGCGCCTCCCGCCATACCCTGCCGCCGTCCGCCCCATGAAACCGACCAAATACATCTGGCACAAGGGAAGGCTCGTTCGCTGGGAGGAAGCGACCGTCCACGTGCTTGCCCACGGCCTCCACTACGGTTCCTCCATTTTCGAGGGCATCCGCGTCTACGATACGCCGCAGGGACCGGCCTGGTTCTGCCTCGATGCCCATCTGCGGCGGCTCGGCGACACGGCCCGCATCTACCGCATGCCCCTGCCCCACGATCGCGAGGCCATGGCCAACGCCTGCCACGAGGTCGTCGCGGCCAACGGCCTGCGCTCGGCCTACGTGCGGCCCATCGCCTACCGGGGGCTCGGCACGCTCAAGGTCAACGGCGAGGCCTCCCCCGTCGAAGTCGCCATCGCCGCCTTTGAGTGGGGCAGCTACCTCGGCGAGGAAGCCCTCCGCGCCGGCGTGGATATCGGCGTATCGAGCTGGCAGCGCGTCGCGCCCAACACCCTGCCCACGATGGCCAAGGCCGGCGCCAACTACCTCTCCTCCCAGCTCATCACCATGGAGGCGGCTCGGCACGGCTACGCCGAGGGACTCGCCCTCGACAGCTTCGGTCACGTCAGTGAAGGCGCCGGGCAGAATATCTTCCTCGTGCGCGACGGCGTCCTCTACACCCCGCCGGTCGCCGCCGCCATCCTCCCCGGGATCACCCGGCAGGTGGTCCTCGAGCTCGCCGGCGACCTCGGCATTCCCGTGCGCGAGATGGCCATCCCCCGCGAGATGCTCTACACGGTCGACGAGATCTTCCTCACCGGCACCGCCAGCGAGATCGTTCCCGTCCGCTCGGTCGACGGCCTCGAGGTCGGCCCGGGCCACCGCGGCCCTGTCACGGAGCGGCTGCAGCAGGCCTTCTTCGGCCTGTTCGACGGCACGACGCCGGACACGCGCGGGTGGCTCGTCCCGGTGCGCCCTTCCCGGAGCTGATTGCGGGTCTGGAAAGCCGGCCCCGGCCGCCCCGTCCCCATGGCACTGACACGGCATCCGCCGCCCGGCTGGTCTCTCCCGGAGATTCCCGGTCCGCCGGGCTCGTCTCCGCGCGTCCGGCGGATTGCCATCGAAACCGAGGCGCGCCCCGATCTGTGCCTCTTCCTCGACGGCGAACTCTACCTCGAGTCCATGGACCTGCCCGGACAACTCGCCACCCTGCGCGGCCGCGGCTCCATGGCCCGCACCCGGTGTGCCGCCATCCCTTTCGAAACGCCCGCCGCTCGCGCCATCGACTACACCTGCAACGAAGCCTTCAACGCCTGGCTGCTCAACGAGGTGCTCCCCGCGCTCGGCCATTCTCCCGACCGGATCACTATCGCCGGCCTGAGCCTCAGCGCCCTCGGCGCTCTCTTCGCCGCGATACGCCACCCCGGGGTGTTCTCCCGCTGCATCGCCCAGTCCCCTTCCGCCTGGTGGCGGCGCGAATGGCTCCGCGGCGATGTTGCCGGACGCGATTTGCGAGGCACCCGCTTCCGCCTGAGCGTCGGCTCGGAAGAGACCGA
>RFJS01000386.1 GCA_003694825.1 Verrucomicrobiota bacterium
GAATGAGACGGCTCACCCGTCCGCGTTCGGCGCTGATGCGGGCGACACCGCAGCGCATGCGGCGCTCGCCGCCGTTCTCCCGGAGCCGCTCGAGGAGCACGCGGATGATGCGGCGCACGCCCTCGTGCGGCCGGGCAAAGCCCTCCAGGTAGATGGATTTCGCCATGATAACGAACTGGAGCAGCTCCATGTCGTTTTCCTGCGAGCTGCCATAATACATCAACGGGCAGAGGAGCATGTCCTCGAGGACGGGATCGCTGATGTATTGTGCGACGAAGGCGCGGGCGGATTCCCAGGGCGGATCGAGCCGGTCGTCGTCGTAGGCCCGGATCGCGGCCACGAGGCGGCGGTAACCGTCTATCTGCCCGGGAAACTCACGGGCGATCTCGCTCTCCAGGACGGCGGGATCGTTGGTGAAGCGCAGGTTCCGGCCGGGGAAGGCAATGCGGGAGCCCACCTGCTCGCAGAGATCGAGGTCGGCGCGATCGATGCGCAATTGCCGCAGGATACGACTGAGGGGGGTGCCGCGGACCCCGGGCGGCACGAAATTGGTGAGGGCGTGCAGGCCGACGTCGTATTTGCGGCCGTCCTTGAAGTAGAAACTGTTGAGGCCGCCGGGAGCGTTGTGGCGCTCGAAGACACAGACCCGCCTGCCGAAGTGGGCGAGACGAATGGCGGCGGCGAGGCCGGACATGCCGGCACCGATGATGGCGACGTCGTAGTGCTCAGGCTCTGGCATGGGTGGCGGGACGCGGGATGCGCATGACAAGGCAGGACATCACTTCGTGCCCTGCCCCGGCGGTGAGCAAAAGCAAAAAGCCGGAAGCCCGCGGCTTCCGGCCCTTCAGAGAGGTGGTTTTCGAGCGGATCAGGCCTTGATGCCCGCCGCCTCGAACTTCGGCGTGAGGTATTCAGCGCAGGAGTCGAGGGAGGCCAGGTGCTGGTAGTCTGCCTCGGGAACCTCGATGCCGTAGCGTTTGCGCAGTTCCATCACGATGTCGAGAAAGTCCATCGAATCCAGCTCGAGCTGGTCGCGCAAGCGCACGTCCGGCTTGATATTTGAGAGGTCCTCATCGGGAGCGATGTCCGCGATGATCTCGAGAACGACCTTCTTGGTTTCCTCTTTGGTCATACGTTGTGTTCTGTCTTTTAGTCGGTGTAGCGCTTGATGACGAGCGCGGAGTTGATTCCGAGCATACCGAACGAGTTGTTCAGGATGGCGTCAACCCGTTTAGCCTCGACCGGCTCGCCGATGACGAGGTTCGGGACCGCACATTCCGGGTCAAGTTCCTCGACGTTGATGGTCGGGTGCACGACGCGGTCGCGGAA
>RFJS01000049.1 GCA_003694825.1 Verrucomicrobiota bacterium
GCACAACCCACGATGCGATAGCCCTCCTCCTTCAAAAGCCAATCCCGGCCGCGAATGGGTCTGGTTTGGGAACCGCGAATGGATTGGGGATTCGGGAGGGTTGGGTTGGCGAGAGGTGGGATTCATGGGCAATCAGAGGTGGGTGGGATTGCCGACGAGAGATTGGAGCGGACTGGAGTCCACTGCTGCCGGGTTGAAAAGTCGGCGTTCATTCGCGTTCCTTCGCGGTTGGCGATGTGGCGCGGGCAATGAGATCGGCGAGTTTGTAGTTCACGCTGGTGACGCCAAAGTCGGGCTCGCGCTGGAAGGGTTGGCGCAGGTAGTGGACCCGGTGCCGGTCCTCGGGCAGGAACTCGACGATGGCCAGGATGAAGTCGTCGGGTTTGTTGAGGCTGGTGAGGATCTCATTCCTGGTAACGGTGATGGTCTCCGCGCCGGAAACGCGGCCTTTGACTTCGATAAACCGCAGTTTGCCGGTGCCGGGGACGCGGCTTTCAATGTCGTAACCGAGTTTGTCGGCTTCGCGATCGACGGGCTCGAAGCCCAGGCTGCGCTCGACCTCCATGACGATCTGGCGGGCCCGAGCCGCCGAGGCCTGGGTGTCGTGCGGCGGAGTCTGCGGGAGCGGGGTGGTGCCCTCCGAGATGGCTTGAAGCAGGCCTTTGGGAACCACGACCATGCCGCCGAGTGCCACGGGCGGGAGCGCCGCAATCTGCGCCTCCCGATCAAGCTCTTCGAGGCGTTTCTGCAGGCGGGCCTGGAGTTCGTCAGCCCGCCGGCGGGCCTCACGCGAGTTGAGCCGGGCGCCGGCTTTTCCCGCCTCCTCTTGCTGCTGCAGTTGGGCGGCCCGGTGGTCCCAGTAGGTGATTTCCTTGGTGAGGCGATCCTTGACCGCGGCACGTGTCTTTTCGACCCATCCGAGTTTTCGCTCACGAACCTCTTTGAGGTGTTCCGCGGCCACGTGGGCGATGGCGTGCCCCACGGCCTTTTCCTCAATGTCGCGGTTGATCCATGAACAGGCGTCGTGATCGAGGATCACATCGGCCCCCGGATCGCCCTCCTCAAGCGGGCGATAGTCGAGATACGGGGCATAGTGAAGGTGCCGCATGCTACCGTCCCGGGAGATTTCGACGTAGAGCATGCGGCGGCTCAGCGTGCGGGGAGTGCCGGCGCTGGTCAGGCTCGCATCGCGAATGGCGTGCTCGAGATAAACGAGGACTCGCGGCTCGATGCCCGCGTCGTTCTCGTCGACGAGCACGGTGCCTCGTTTCAGAAGATCCCTGTGCCGCTCGAGCGTGAGGTCGAGCACGGCATCGAGGAGCGGGTGTCCCGGGCACACGAATGCCGCCAGCGGCTGGCCCGGTGGCGCGATGAGATCCTTTTCGAAGACGATCCGCTCGTAGCGGGCGAGGACCGGTTCCCCCATTCCGATCAGGCGGTCCCGGTTGCGCACTGCGGCTGGCACGTGGGTGATCTCGTAGCGCCGCGTTTCGCGCTGCCTCATCCGGCCTCCGAGTTGCCGAAATGCCTCGATGAAAAACGACTCGATGAAGTGGGGCTGCAATCGCCTGGCTTCGGCACGCTCCATTTCCTCCCGCACATGCATGACCCGGCTGGAGTCCATGGCGTCGTGAGCCAGCGATTTTTCCTCGATCAATTCCTGCAGGTGGGAACGGTCGATGCCTTTCTCGACCGCACGATTCAGACGTGCTCTTACCTCGGGTTTGTCGCCGTAACGAATGGCTTCAAGGAGCAGCTCGCGCAGGGGACGGCCTTCAAATTGCAGCTTTCCAAGCACGTCGAAGACTTTTCCGCCGAGAGCCTTCCGGGCTTCCTCCAGTTTGTCGAGCAGCCGCCGGTAGACATCACCTTCGCGGGTTTCATCCGCGACGAGGTTCCAGAGATGGCAGACCTCAGTCTGTCCGATTCTGTGGATACGTCCGAAGCGCTGCTCCAGGCGGTTGGGGTTCCAGGGCAGGTCGTAATTGACCATGAGGTGTGCGCGCTGGAGGTTGATGCCTTCCCCCGCGGCGTCGGTGGCGAGAAGAACGCGAGCCTCGGGATCATGGAGAAAGGTTTCCTGTGCCTTGCGCCGATCTTCCCGGCCCATACCGCCATGCAGTGTCACGACTGTATTGGGCTTCCCCAGAAGCGAAACGATCTTGGTGTGCAGGAATGTCAGCGTGTCGCGGTGCTCGGTGAAAATGACCAGCTTCTGATTGGGCGAGGGAACAGGCTTCGAGATCGGACCTGAACCGTAAGGAGCCGATGGCTCGCCGACTTCCCCACCGGCCGGTGGGGAACCGAAAATCTCGCCGAGGAGGTTGGCGAGTTCTCGCCACTTCGTATCCTGTCCGCTCGCACGAACCTCGGCGGCGAGCTTTTCGAGCCGGGTGAGCACTTTGATTTCCTGGCGCAGCTCTGCGATCGTCGCCGCGGCCGTGGCCTGATCGAGGATCTGCTCTTCCGCCTCTTCGATCTCGTTGTCCGGTGCCTCATCGAGATCTTCGAGATCGTCCTCACTCAACTCCGGTCCCGAGAAAACCGCAGATTGCGGGATGGATCCGGCCCGGTGTAACAGCGAAAGCTCGCGCGCCCGTTTTTCGAGGCGTTCCCGGCGCCGGCGCAAGGACTGGAAGATGGCCTCTGGCGAGGAGGCGAGGCGCCTCTGCAGAACGGTGAGCGCGAAGCCGACCGTGCCCGCGCGTTTGCCGTTTTGCAGAGCCTCGGCCCGGTTGAACTCTTCACGAACATACTCGGTCACCTCTTTGTAGAGGCGGGCTTCGGCATCGGAGAGCTTGTAGGGAACAGTGTAGGCGATTCGCTCCGGAAAAAGCGGACGGCCATCAAACGTCAAAAGACTTTCCTTCACCATCCGGCGCATGAGGTCAGAGACGTCGACCTGATGGACGCCATCGCGGAATTTTCCCTCGAATCGATCGCCATCGAGCAAGGCAAGGAAGAGCTGGAAGTCCTCCTCCTTGCCGTTGTGCGGGGTGGCCGTCATGAGGAGGAAATGTCTCGTGATCCCCGAGGCAAGTTGGCCGAGCTTGTAGCGCTTTGTGTATTTCGTCTCTCCCCCGAAGAACGTGGCCGACATCTTGTGGGCTTCGTCGCATACGATCAGGTCGTAACGGCAATCCGGCGCCTGGAGTTTCGCCTGGATATCCTCGTTTCGAGCAAGCTTGTCGAGCCGCGCGATCGCGAGATCGTTTTCGATAAACCAATTCCCTGTGCGCGCCGATTCGAGCTTGTCGGTTGTCAGGATCTCGAAGGGCAGGTGGAAGCGCCGGTAGAGTTCGTCCTGCCATTGCTCAGCCAGACTGCCCGGGCAGATGACAAGGCAGCGCTTCAAATCGCCTCTCGCGATGAGTTCCTTGATCAGCAGGCCGGCCATGATTGTTTTTCCGGCACCCGGATCATCCGCCAGAAGGAATCGGAGAGGCTGCCTCGGGAGCATCGCCTCGTAAACGGCAGTGATCTGGTGGGGAAGGGGATCGACGAGCGAGGTGTGAACGGCGAGGACGGGGTCGAATAGATGAGCGAGCCGGATACGATGTGCCTCGGAAACCAGGCGGAAGGTTGCTCCGTCACCGTCGAAACTCCAGGGACGGCCGATCTCTGCGACTTCAAGGGTCGTTTCGTCGTCGCGATAGACAATCTGGGTACCGGGCGTGCCCGATGCATCGCGATAGGATAACTCGATCGCGTCGGACCCATACCACTTCACGGCGACAACGGTCACCAGTTCGTTCGGACGGATGCCTCGAATCGAGGCACCTGGAGTCAGATCTTCCAGTTTGGCCATCAGACAGACATGAAGAGGGCAGGAATCAGAGAAGACACCGGGCCGCGGTTGGAACGCGGCGTTTCGCTGCTCGCAGGATGAGGGTCTCGATGGATTTGCCGAGGCGAATTTACTATCAGATTTCGGATCGATCGGCTTCGGCAATGGCATGCAGGTAATGGGAATCTCGATCCCCGCTGCCCACCGGGCCTCGGGCTGTCAGACTGATCGCTCTTCGCTGCGGAGCGATCGCGGGCGACGCGCCTTTCCGCCGCGCCCGGACTGGCCGCGGGCCTGGATCGGGGAAACCCACGTACTGAATCACTCCCGTCCGTTCCCCGTTTGACTTCTGGCAGTAGATCGCGGATCTTCAACGGCTGCTGAGCCGATGCGATACCCTGATCACTTCCGCCAGGATTCGCATTGAGTCTCAGCGTTTTTTTATGCGCCAATGGCTGCACATCGTAGAGACACGCTTGCCTATTGATGCGGTGAAACACGGTCATTCGCATTGGTGCGGCCGTATCCCCAAATGTCACTGCCCTCAAATAGCGGGTGATTCTCGCCACGCCCTGCGGCAAACTGTTTGTCTCTGATTCGACTTCGGTTGCTTCGCCAAATATCTCCGGGGCCTTTTCAAGCACGGCAAATTACCTGTTGTTATCGGTGCTGTCCGTTTTGCTGCCGCAGCCTCTTTATTCTGTGTTTCCGCCTTGCGCAGAGCGAGGCGCCCGTCGTTTTCGATGAAGCGTTCAAACTTCTCCTGCCGGAAATCGCTTTCGAAATCGGGACGTTGGCGGTGCGCCAGCGCCCCCTCGAAGCCGGAATCGCGCAGGATGCGCGCCACCGGGGTGGTGCGGATCTGCCACCTTCGCCGCAGCTCGGGATACTCGCGGGCGGTGGCGGCAACGAACGCCTGGGTGTGGCGCTGCATCGCCCGCACGCGCTTGCGGGCATTGCCGCGTTCGATTTGCGTCTGGCTGTAGCCGTGTTCGCGCTGCAGTGGGAAATGGGCTTCGTAACGCCCATCGGCCTGGTGTTTGACATCCGGCAACAATTCGCCCACCTTTGGCAGTGTCTGGCCACCGCTGGCCTGCCTGTTTTTTCTGATTGGCGCTGGCGGGCGGGCCAGTTTCTTTTTGTGCGCGAGAGATTGCATATCGTGAGGCGGCGCCATCATTCTCGTGAATGACTGTCAGGCACGCCGGCGCCGCTTTACCGTTTCTCTCAGTCGCACGGTGAAAACGTGTGGACCGCCTGCATACCACCGCGTTCGTTGGTCGCTGGCTCGGCAAACTCGGCCGAGACGCGCCTTTCGCCTCCTCCTTGATCCCAGCCAACAACCCGGCAATTGTTTCGACTCGAGGCTGTCTTGCCGTGTTACCCGGATCACTTTTGCCCGGCATCGCGCGGTGAGACGGTTTTGCTTTCTGCTGCAACACGGGTGCGTCGTTCAGATGCCGCGTGTCGTCTTCGCACTCGAATACGGTCTGTTTTACGGGCGTGGGTGATCAATCACATTTGTCGCCGCCCGGACCACCAGCGTGCTTGAGGCTTTGCCTGCCCAGGACCACTTCGTAGTCCGCCCTTATCTTTCGCGATTGCGGCTGGAAAAGACTGGTTTTCCGTTCGACCCGTGTCCGTAACGGCGAAACCGCAATTTTTGCAGGCCGATGGTTGGAAAGTCCCGCACCGCCAGCAGCCTTTGGGGTAGTGTCGTATGGAGGATCGGTGCGACCTCCCGGCCTGCCTTGCGATTCTTCCTCCTGCCGTATCCGGAATTTGGTGTAATATCGGCGTGGTCGTTGTCTCCGGCCAACGGACTGCGTTGTGCCGTCCATGCGTTTCTTTCCGCCGGCCTTTTTTCGTGTCTGGCGCGCGGAAAAGGTCATCGCCGTTTGTGGGCAAAGGCACCGCAAACGGCTTCTTTTCTGGCGAGCGGACCGACTACCCGGGCGCATCCCGGAAGGATTGCCGGCAGGGGCGCGCCGGTGTCGCGTGGTGCGCTGCGCTGCATTATCCGGCTGGCGCACCGGGGCCGAGCTCGCGGCGGAGAAACTCGAGGGTGCGTTGCCAGGCGAGCCTGGCGGCCGCCTCGTCGTAGCGCGGCGTGGTGTCGTTGTGAAAGCCGTGATTCACGCCGGGGTAGATGTGGGCGGTGTAGCGGATGTTGTTGGCCTTGAGAGCGGCCTCGTAGGCGGGCCAGCCGGCGTTGACGCGCTCATCGTGCTCGGCGTAGTGGAGCAGGAGCGCGGCTTTGATTTTCGGCACGTCGGCGGGATCGGGCTGGCGGCCATAGAAGGGGACGGCTGCCTTGATGATGTCCGGCAGGGCGACGGCCAGCGCGTTGGCGACAGCTCCGCCAAAGCAGAAACCGATGACGCCGACGTTCCCGTCGCAGAGCGGGTGCGTGTGGAGGAAGCGGGCCGCGGCCATGAAGTCTTCGGCCAGCTTTTCCCGGTCGAGCTTCCGCTGCATGGCGCGGCCTTCATCGTCGTTGCCGGGGTAGCCGCCGAGCGGAGTGAGGGCATCCGGAGCAAAGGCGAGGTAGCCGGCCACGGCGAGGCGGCGGGCGACATCTTCGATGTAGGGATTGAGCCCCCGGTTTTCGTGGACCACGAGCACGCCGGGGATGCGCCGGGTGAGCCTCGCCGGGTGGGTGAGCAGGCCGCGCATGGTCCCGTGGCCCCGCGGCGATTCGTAGGTCGTGTATGCGGCCTCGATGCGAGGATCGTCCGGCGGCACCTGGACCGCGAGGGCGTAGTTGGGGCTGAGGGCCTGGAGCAGGGCGGCCGCGGTCAGCCCGCCGACGGTGAATTTCGCGGCGCGGTCGAGGAAGGTGCGCCGGTCGATGAGGCCGTGCGCGTAGTAGTCGTATAGGTCGATGAGTTCCTGGGGAAAGTCGGAGGCGGTGGGACGGGCATCTTTTGGGGTATCCATATCGGAGGCAGGATGACCCGGGACGGAAAGAAGGCAACCGGCGGGGGGCGTTTCCAGGGAGGGGAAGGCGACGGGTCAGGGAGCCGGCGGGGGCGGAGCCGTAGCGACCTCGGGATCGGGCCAGACGATGTCGTCGTCGGTGAAAAGGTGCCGGTCAGGGCCGGCGCTGCGGATGTCCATGCGGTCGCGCGAGAGCTGGTGGAAGAAGAAGGGCGTGCCCCAGCGGTCGAGGAGGCGCCCCTGCTCGTCGATGGCGGGGTGGTCGGCCGGGAGCGGGGCGTGGCCGAGACGGTTGTCTCCGGCGAGCGCGGCGGTGATTTCGGCGTTGGTGCCGATGGGCATCTCGCCGAAGCGCTGATGA
>RFJS01000387.1 GCA_003694825.1 Verrucomicrobiota bacterium
GCCTCGGGCCGGCGCCCGGTGCGCGCGACAGGCGGAACCTCCTTTTCGCCCCGAGCAGCAAATCCCGCGCCACGCTGGCATCCCTTCTGCTCAAAGAGCGGCATGAGAATCGAGATCCCACGCGACTTCGAGCGCATCGGCGCGCTGCAAATCTTTGGCCTTCAGAAAGTCTACGAACTGGACAGCGGCCCCGGCCGCCGCGAGCGCGACTCGATGATCGAGCGCCTCCCCAGCGATACGCTCTACGACATCATGCGCGAGATGGCCATCGTCGTCCCCGTCAAAGAGGAGCGCCTCAAGCTCATCGAAGGCGTCCTCGTGGGCATCCCGAGCCCCTGCCAGGTGATCCTCGTCTCCAACAGCGCGCGCAGTCCCATCGACCGCTTCCACATGGAGCAGGAGACCATGGAAAACTTCTCCCGCTTCACCGACAAAAAGGTCCTCGTCGTCCATCAGAAGGATCCCACCCTCGCCCGCGCCTTCGCCGAGGCCGGCTACTCCGAAATCCTCGACGACGACGGCCTGGTGCGTTCCGGCAAGGCCGAAGGGATGATCATGGGCACCCTCATGGCCAAGTGGCTCGGCAAGAAATACCTCGGCTTTGTCGACAGCGACAACTACCTCCCCGGCGCTGTCCACGAATACGTAAAAGAATACGCGGCGGGGTTCGCCATGAACCCTGGCGCAAAGACCTTCGTGCGCATCTCCTGGCACTCCAAGCCCAAGATCGTCGAGAGCAATCTGTTCTTCGCCAAGTGGGGCCGCAGCAGCGTCCACTCCAACCATATCCTCAACCGCCTGCTCACCAACATCACCGGTTTCGAAACCGAAATCGTGAAAACCGGTAATGCCGGCGAGCACGCCCTGACGCTCGACCTGGCATTGACTCTCGAATACGCCGCCGGCTACGCCGTCGAGACGCATCATTTCATCAACCTCCTGCAGGAATATGGCGGCATCGACCGCCCGCCGCGCAACCTCCGTCCCGGCGAGCGCGTCACCCTCTGCCAGATCGAATCCCGCAATCCCCACATGCACGCCTCCAAGGGCGATGACCACGTCGAGGACATGATCGACGCCTCCCTCTCCGTCATCTATCACTCGCGGCTCTGCCCCGCCTCCCTCAAAGCGGAGATCATGGCCAACATCCGCATGCGCCGCGGCGACAACGCCCCGGCCGAACCCTTTCCGATGCGCATCTACCCGGCGCTCTCGCAGATCGATCTGCCGACATTCTTCGAGCGCTGGCAGGCCGGCTTCCGCCGGCACTCGCCCGTCGTCGGATCCTCGTGACCGCAATGGCCCGCACCGCCGCCGTGCCTGCACCCTCATGATCGTCCGCAGCCAGAAAACAGCGGAGGCTCCATGCCCGGCCCCGGATCGCGCGGGCCTCGTAGTCTTCACCGACCTCGACGGCACGTTGATCGACTTTCACACCTACTCCCCGCGGGTGGCTCTGCCCGCCGTCCGAGCCCTCCTCGCCGGCGGCGATCGCCTCGTCTTCTGCTCCTCGAAAACCCTCGAGGAGCAACTCGCCATCATGGAGCAGATCGGCATCCGCGTGCCCGCCATCGTGGAAAACGGCAGCGCCATCTTCCTGCCGGCGGAAGATCCCCTGCGGCCGCCCGAAAGCGTCGCCACGCAGTCCATCTACGGCGGCACCCTCGCCGTCCTCGGCACGCCCGCCAACACGATCCGCACCACCCTCCGCTCGCTCGAGGCCGAGCTCGGCATCGACCTCGAGGGCTACGGCAAGCTTAGCGAAGACGTCCTCATGGCCCGCACCGGCCTCGCGCCCGCGGCGGCGGCACGGGCGCGCCGGCGCGCCTTCTCCGAGACCCTCACCGCACAGCTCCCGCCCGAGGACTGGGCCCGGGTCGACCGCCATCTGCAGGCGGCCGGGCTCGTGCGGCGATTCGGCGGCCGCTTCCACACCGTCACCGCCGCCGGGTGCGACAAGGGACGCGCCGCCCGCGCCTTCATGGACTGGCTGCGCGCCGCAAGCCGCGCGGCGGCGCAACCGCCGGGGGCCGACCGCTGGGTCTCCATCGGCCTCGGCGACAGCGCCAACGATCGCGAAATGCTCGCGAGCGTCGAACAACCCTTCCTCGTCCAGCGTCCGGACGGCTCCTGGACGGATCTCGACCTGCCCGCCGTGCACCGGGTTCCGGGTGTCGGTCCGCACGGGTGGGTCCATGCCATTCGCTCCCTCATCGAGCCGCCGCCCCGCCGCCCGCCGACACCGCCCCCGAACTGTTAAAGCGGCAGCCGGCTTGCCGGGGGCGCCGCGTGCCGCCACCGTCAGAGCATGCGTTACCGCAAGCTCGGCGAATCCGATATCTCCGTATCCGAAATCTCCCTCGGCTGCTGGACCATGGGCGGCCTCAACTGGGTCGACGGCCAGCCCAACGGCTGGGCCAATGTCGACGAGGACGCCATCACCGACGCCGTCAAGCGGGCGGTCGACGCCGGGGTCAACCACTTCGACAACGCCGACGTCTATGGCAACGGCCGCGCCGAGCGCATGCTCGCCCGCGTGCTCAAGCGTCTCGGCCTGCGCTCCGAGGACTTCGTCATCGCCACCAAAGTCGGTCACTTCAAGGGCACCGCCGCCCACGCCTACGATCCGCTGCACATCCGCCACCAGTGCGAGCAATCGCTCAAAAACCTCCGCCGCGACTACATCGACATCTACTACTTCCACCACGGCGACTTCGGCGCAAACGACGAATACCTCCCCGAAGCCGCCGCCACCATGGACGCCCTCGTCGCCGAAGGCAAA
>RFJS01000388.1 GCA_003694825.1 Verrucomicrobiota bacterium
CAAGAACCTCGATCGCTCCGTGCTCGTCGACGCCGTGCCCGGCGCCCGTGATTTCGTCCCGCTCACGAGCAGCAATCTGGATGCGTCCGGCGACGCCACCGAACTGGCACAGATGCTGGCGTATGATCCCAATGCGTCGTCGGCGCCCGATGGAGGATCGGTTCCGTCGCTCCCACAAAGCGGGCTCATCTTTCACGTCGCGGAAAACGGCGACGACAGCAATCCCGGGACCGAAGCGGCGCCGTTTCGCACGATCGCTCGTGCGCGGGATGCGGTCCGGGCGGCAACCGGGCGCAGCGGCGCGGCCGGTGATCCCGGGGCGGACTGGACCGGTGCCACCATCTACCTGCATGCCGGGCACTACTATTTATCGGATACGTTGAGCCTCGACGGGCGCGACTCCGGCACGGCTGAGCATCCGCTCGTTTTCGCGGCCTATCCGGAAGGCGCGGCGGTGACGGTGAGCGGTGCCGCTCCGGTCCCCGACAGCGCCTGGCGCAAGCTCACCTCGGCTGACGATGAATGGCATCGCATGCCGCAGAACGTGCGGGACAATGTCTACTGGATCGACGTCGCGGGCCTCGGCATCCCGGCCGGGTCGATGGGGGGCGGATATGGTTCGGCGGAAAACCGTCTCTCCCTTATCGCAGGCGACCGGCTCCGCCCGTATTCACGCTATCCCAACGCCGGCCAGGATCCGGAGAAGCTGTGGTTCGGGGCCGAGGAGCTGGCGGAAGGCTGGATGCGCATCACCTCCGCCGAGGGAGGCGTCAACTGGGGCGAGCAGGCCACCGCCATCCTGACCGGCAGCGGTCCGCTTTCGTGGAACATCAGCGATCAGGACATTCTCGCCTACGGGGCCTGGGCCTACGAGTGGGCGATCGAATGGAATCAGATCGATGGGATCTCCCCGGCCAACGGCGGGGCGGACACGGCCATCACCTTCAAGCGCGAGAACAGCTACGGCGTGAAACTCGAACATATCGGCTCCAGCAAGCTGGCGCTGGTCAACGCGATGGAGGCCATCATCGAGGGAACGACGGTTTACCGGCGCAAGGTCAACCGCCTCTACTATTGCCCGCCGGCCGGTGAAGGTGCGCCGTCGGGAGCGAGCCTGACGCATATCGATCTGCTCATGAGCCTGCAGGATGTCTCCCACGTGATCTTTTCCGGGATCGCCTTCGAGGGAGCGCGCAAGCAGCTCGTCGACGCCGACCGGCTCACCGGCGTGAAGTTCTGGAACTGCCAGTTTCGCAATGCGCCCAACGTGGCCTGCACCTTCGATAAAGTCTGGCAGTGCGAGATCATCGGTGGGGCGAGCAGCCTGCTTGGCCGCCGCTGGGGACACATCGTCTCGGGCGACAAGGTCAACTTCATTGACGGCCAGTGCGTGATCCGCGACCACGAGTTTCGCGACATCGGCTTCTACTACCAGGACACCACGTCGGCGGCCCTCTCGCTCGATGCGGCCCCGTCGATGGGAGGAGCCTCGGATTCCTGCGGCGTCTATATGAGCAACCTGAAGTTCATCCGGATGCGCGGGGCCGGACTCGGCCTCACGGGTGCCCGGCTCGTGATCGAGGACAGCTTGTTCGAGCGCTGCAACATGATCGACGGCGACGGCGGGGCGCTGAGCGGCGGCTTCCGCTTCACCTCACGCTACAACGCGGTGCGCCGCTGCACTTTCAAGGATATCGTGCGTCACCCGCTCAATCATCAGAGTGTCGGTGCCCTGTATGCGGTTTATTGCGACGCGCAGGCCGGTTGGACGATCGAGGATAACTATTTCGAGAATTGCGACCACGCCATGGTCATCGCCGCGGGGTATGGAAATGTCATCCGGCGCAACAAGGCGAGCAATTGCCACAACGGGCACCACAAGTCGCCCTTCGTCTTCGGCAGCCGGGTGACCTACACCAACCTCGATGCCGCGGTCGAGCCTGACCTCGAAGCCTGCAACCTGACCGGGGGTAACTGGGCTACGGATACGCCTCCGGCACCGGCTCCCTCGACCCAGGACCTGATCGAGTGCCGTCCCGGCGGGCCGCAAAACTCCGTCATCCGCTACCACCGCAACACCGTTTTCGTGGACAATATGACCACGACCGGAGACTATCTGGCGACGTTGCAGGACGTCGGGACGGGCAATGTGAGGGAAGGCGTGGTGGACGGGTTTGTCGTCGGGGTGAACCGCGATCAGCTCAACTATCCGGTCGGCGCCACCGGCACGCCGGTCGATGGCGGCGGGACCGTGCCGCTGCGGGAAATCGACAAGAACTGACGCCGCGGTCACCGGGGGCGGAGTGGTGTTCCTCCGGCCAGGCCCGCCGCCGGGAAACGCAAAGCGCAAAGACGAGCCTGCATGTTGATCTCACTGGGCAACGCCGGCCAGTTCGGCAACGGCTACCTCTCCTGTGCCCATCGCATCGCTGATGTCATCGAGGCGGGCTACAGGGCGTGGCTCTGTGACCTCGGCCGCTATCGGCCGATGCTGCGAAGCGCCCGACCGCGGGCCAATGTCCGGCTGCTCGGGCCCGGAGCGTTCTGGGCCGGCCGGGTGTTTTCGAAAGCCGCGTCGATTTTCGGTCGGCGTTCGAAGATCGCCTTTGCCGGCGTGACGCTGGTTCGCGAGCCGGGGTTCCGGCTCGATGTGCCGCATGCGGAGATCACGGAGCGGGCCCGGCGCGGCCTGGTCATTCACGATGGGTGGCTCTTTCGCAATGGCCCAGCGCTACAGCGCCATGCGGACGCGGTGCGGGAGGCGCTGGCATTTCGTCCGGAGTTCGAGCAGGAGGCTCAGGCTCGCTTCGACGAGTTGAAGGGCGGGCGCCGGTTTGTCGTTGGCATGCATGTGCGCCGGGGAGATTACGCGAGATTCTGCGATGGACGCTTCCTGTTCGACGACAGCACCTATCTGCGCCTGGCCGTCGAGGCCGTGCGGGCCCTCGGCGATCCGGGGCAGACCGTCGTCGTCGGCTTTTCCAATGAACGGCTCCAATGGCCCGGCGCCCTTGAGGGCGTGCCGGTCCGGCAGGCCGGGGGAGCGTGGTGGAGCGACTTTCTGTGCCTGTCGCGCTGCGATGTCATTCTCGGTCCGCCGAGCACATTTTCCGGGGCCGCTTCGTTTGCGGGAGCGGTTCCGTGGTTTCAAATCAAGCACGCCGAGGCAGGATTTTGCCTGGAACAGGCGCGCGTATACCCGGATGGAGGCATCCATGTCGACTGAGCGGACGTGTGGCGATTGGCGTCGTCACGCGACCGGCTGAAACAATTTGCGAACGATGCATGGCAGTTCGGTGACGCACTATCGAAAGAAGGTCCCTCGGACGGGGGCTGCCCGCGAGGATTCGGACCGCATCCGGCTCCGGCCGGCGTGGCTGATGTGGGGCGCGATTCTGACGATTCTTGTCAGCTTCGTCTCGCCGAAGATGTCGGTGCTCCTCGGCGGCGCCGTCGCGGCATGGGGGATCTGGTATGCCCGGGCGGAATATCTGCCGGCGCTGATCGTCGTGCAGTTTTCCATCGCGAATTTCTTCATCGCGGGCGGCGGGGGCATTGTCCCGCCGATCATGGTCATCGCCGGCTTTCCGTTCAACGTGGGCTACATCATCGCCTTCGCGATGGCGGCGCGAAATGTCTATGAGTTTTTGAATACGGATACGTTTCGGCAGGCCGGGGTGCGGTGGCTTTTCATCCTGTGGCTCATCGCGATCCCGTTCACTATGGTGATGTCGGTGATGGGGAAGCTGGAGGAAAACATGTCGTGGACCGGTCCGCTGCGGGTCACGCTGATGGCCGGCGCGTTTTTCTATGGCCTGATCCTGCGCAAGACCTGGCCGGTGGATGGACGGGTGATCTACAAGGGGCTGGTGCCCATCATGGTGGTCTTCTACCTGCTGGCGGACTTCAGCCTGTTCTGGCATCGGTATCTGTTCGTCTTCGTCGCGCTCGGTGTGCCGGCGGGGATCCTCGCCACGCGGCAGCGGCGCCTCCTCTGGAAGGTGCTCGGGTGGATGTGTGTGATCCTCACCGTCGACTACGGACTCGGTCTGGGCATCGTCTCGTTCATCAAGCTCGGAGGCGGCCTGGAGAGCCTCGAGGGTGACGCGACATCCTCGGGCGGGCTGGGGGGCATCGCCGGCGGCTCGGCCACGCTGACGCTGAACTTCGTCATGCTCTCCTCCGCGGCGATGACGATGTTCTACTTTATCCGCACGCTGCCCGGCCGGCGGCTGGCGGGACGCCTCCTCGGGTTGCCGGCTTTCGGCTTTCTCGTGGCCTTCAGCGTGATGATCGCTCTGCTGAGCCCGCGGTATGCCATCACCAACGCGACTTTGGGTGAGGACGCCGGTTCCGCGTCGGTTTCCGAGAAACTCATGTATAAGCTCTTTGACGAGCGCAGTGTGATCTGGAACGCGACCTTCGAGGATATTGTCAACGGTCCAAAGATCTTTCGCCCATCGGGCCGGCCGGTGATCATTCCGATGTATAACGGGGAGGACCGGGAGTGGGTGCACGGCGCGCACAACGTCATCATGGAGGTGCTCGTTTCCCTCCGGTTCGTGGCCGGGCCGATTGTGTTGTGCATGTATGCCGTGGCGATGATCGGGTGCGCGCGGACGTTCGGGTCCGAGGGCCTGATGGCGCGGGGAGTCCTGGCGATAGCGACATTGGCGACGGCGCTGATCGGTGGTGTCACCGGGCACTATCCGATGACCGACGAGGTCTCCTTCCTGTTCATGGGACTGGCCGGCCTGGGATGGACGGCATCGACCGGCGCCGCGAAGTCCGAGTGGCTCGTCGTCGCGCAGAAGGCGGCAGCGAAGCGGGGGCGTGACCGGAACAGCCGCTACCACCGTCGCCGTTCATTTTTCGCACGATGAGGGTCGCCGTCCTGATGGCCTGCCACAACCGCAAGGCGCTCACCCTTGCGTGTCTCGAGGCGTTGCGTGCGCAGCACGGCGTGCGGTTCGTCGCGCCGGAGGCGGCATCGCGTGCGGAGGAGCGCGGAATGGCGCCGTGGGAGGTGAGCGTTTTCCTCGTCGACGATGCTTCGAGCGACGGGACAGCGCCGGCGGTGCGGGCCGCCTTTCCCGAGGTCGTGATCATCGAGGGAGACGGCGCGCTGTTCTGGTGCGGTGGCATGCGGAGAGCCTGGGAGCGGGCGGCGCAGATGGATTTCGATGCGTATGTGTGGCTCAATGACGATACCATGCTTGAGCCCGATGCCTTCGAACGACTGTTCCGCACCCTGGCCGACGCGGACGAAGCGGCCGTCGTCGTCGGTGCCTGTCGGGATCCGGAAACCGGGGCGATCACCTATGGCGGAATGGACGCGCGTTTCGGATTGCTCGAGCCGCTGCCGGACCGGCCCCGGGCCTGCGAGAGCTTTCATGGAAACGTGGTCGTCATTCCCCGGGCGGTCTATCGCAAGGTCGGCGGGATGAGCGGCGCCTACACGCATTCGCTCGGCGATGTCGATTACGCGGAGCGGGCGCGGCGTGCCGGCGTGCCGATGCTCCTGGCTCCGGGGTTTGTCGCGCGATGCCGGGGCAACGGGGTGCCACGCTGGCAGCGCGGCGATCTATCGCTGGGGGAGCGCTGGCGGGCGCTGCACGCGCCGACGGGATGCCCGCCGGGTGAATACGCCCGATTCTTTCGTTTGAAGCACGGCTGGAAGTGGCCGCTGGTGATGGCGAAGATGTATCTGCGCCTTCTCTTCCCCGGGCGAAGCCAGCCGTGATTGCGCGAAGCATGGAAGACGCGAATCCACAGGTCAAAGGGGCTGGTGCCGTGACGCCGGCTTTTCAAGGCGACGATGGCGGCGGCCAACGGATCTGCGTATTGCATTTGCGCCCGCCCCGGGTCTGCCGCGACGGGGTGGAGGATTATCAGCAGCATCTTCTGGCCGCGCTCGGACGGGCGGTGGAGGCCGGTGCGGCCGCGGCGCCCCGGGTGCGGGTGGAGGCCGGGCCGATCCCGGCGGTGCGTGCGCGGCGGGGCGCCGCCGCCCGAGGGACGGTGGGCATCGTGCATGTGCAGGCCCCGATGATTGGATTTCGCTTTGATCTCGGGTTGGCGTTGAAAGTGCGGCGCCTTGCCCGGGCGGAAGGCTGGCGGGTCGTCCTGACGCTGCACGAATGGGGCCGCACGCGCGGTCTGCGCCGCATGGTGTTGCGCCCGTTTTTTGGGTTTGCGGATCGATTGGTGTTTCCGAGCAGGTCGGTCCGGGACGAAGTGCGTGCGGCGTGTGGCGGGCGGATCGCCGGCCGCGACGCGGTGATTCCGATCGGCCCGAATATCGTCCTCTCGGATGAGGAACTCGCGGCGCTGCCGATGCCACCGCGTCGGCCGGGAGGCGGGGTGATCGGGCACTTCGGTTTTCTCTACGCTTCGAAACATCCGGAGCGGTTGCTGGCGGTGCTGCGGCACCTGCGCCGGCAGGGCGACTTTCGCTTGCGGCTCGTCGGGGACTTTCTCGACCCGAAGTCCCCCGAGGCCCGGCGGTTTCATCATCTCA